>JAHCRD010000022.1 GCA_020148085.1 Patescibacteria group bacterium
AAAAATTGTCATTTCTTTGGCGCTTACAGCCATCTTACTTTACATTGCTTTCAGTTTCCGAAGAATTTCCCGGCCGGTTAAATCTTATGTCTATGGTTTGACAAGTTTGATTGCCCTTTTCCACGATGTTTTAATTCCCTTAGGGATTTTTGCAGTTTTGGGTAAGTTTTATGGAATAGAAATTACCATTCCCATCATCACCGCCTTCTTGACCGTTTTTGGTTATTCTATTAATGATTCGGTAGTTGTTTTTGATAGAGTAAGAGAAAATCTTTTGAAACTCAAAGAGCCTACTTTTGGTTTGACGGTTGAGACAAGCTTGAACCAGACTATAACTCGCTCCCTGAATACCTCTTTAACTACTCTATTTGTCCTTTTTGCCATATTTTTCTTTGGTGGAGAAACCCTAAAATATTTCTCCTTTGCTTTGATATTAGGAATTGGTCTTGGCACTTACTCTTCTTTATTTTTAGCCACCCCTCTTTTGGTCAGTTTCCTCCTTTTCAAGGAAAGAAAATACAAATAGAGGTTGACAATTATTTTTCATTATGCTTAAATAGGATAAATATGCAATTCAATTACCAAAAAGTTTGTCAAAAGGTTTTAGACCCTTTATCTCAAAGGCAAAAACAAGTTATTGAGAGAAGATTTGGTCTCAAGGATTCTGGCAAAAAAGAGACCCTTGAGGCTATTGGTCACGATTTTGGAGTAACCAGAGAGAGAATCCGTCAGATTGAAGCAGATAGTTTTCTTAGGATAGAGGGTCAGAAAGACGGAAGCGATTTAAAAAAAGTTTTCTTCCAGTTCAAAAATCATCTTAAAACCCAGGGAGGATTGAAAAGAGAAGATATAATTCTCGCCAATTTGGGAGGAAAAGATTTTCAAAACCAGGTTTATTTTCTTTTAAATTTTGGAGACTCCTTCTTCCGCCACTCAGAAACAGAAGATTTTTATCCCTTTTGGGCAATTGAGAAAAATCTTTTTGGGAAAGCTGAAACGATTTTAGTAAAACTCTTAAAAAAATTAGAAGGAACCTCAACTCCTATACCAGAAAAAAATCTTCTCGATTCTTTTAGTAAAGAATCCTCTCTCCTTACTGTTTCTGCAATTCAGATCTCTAAGAAAATTGAAAAAGGACCGATGGGAGATTACGGTTTGGTATCTTGGCCAGAAATTAAACCAAGAGGAGTAAAAGACAGAGCTTATTTAGCCCTGAAAAAAGCAGGAGAACCTTTACATTTCAGAGAAATCGCCGAACTCTCTGAAGAGCTTGTTGGAAAATTTTTTCAAAAGAGAGAGGTTCTTCCTCAAACAGTACATAATGAATTAATTCGGGATGAAAGATTTGTCTTAGTTGGAAGGGGAATTTATGCCCTCAGAGAATGGGGATATGAAACAGGAACAGTCAAAGATATTATTTTGAAAATCTTGAAAGAAAAAGAAAAACCTGTTTCTGGAGAAGAAATTTTAAAGGAAGTCAAAAGCCAAAGATTGGTTAAAGAAAATACAGTTTTTCTGAACTTAGCTGATAGAAATTATTTTTTGAGAGATAAAAAGGGAAAGTACTTTCTGAGAAACAGTTAAAATGTCATTTTTTAATATTGGAATAAAAATTTTACTTATTGGGGTCGCTGTCTTTTTTATAATTTTCTTTTATTTTTGTCTTTTATGGACAGAGAGATTGGGTAGTTTTCCAGGACAACCAAAGAATATTAAAGCAGCAGTAATTTCAGCCTTTATGGTTTCCCTTTTATATAGTTTTAAAATTTTTTTAATTGGGGTTGGAATTTTAGCTCTTATTTCTCTTTTTTTGAAATATAGCTAGTCTCAAGATTATGGCAATTTCCCAAACATTATATCTAATTCTTAAAACCTGGTGGTGGGTTCTTTTGCCAGCAATCCTTTATTTCCCTTTAAGATTTATTTATTTGTGGTGGGTCCAATGGGATATCTGGTATAAAGAACAGGAATGGATTTTACTCGAAGTTAAAGCCCCCAGAGAGATTTTGAAGCCATTCAGGGCTATGGAAGATGTACTCAGCCGAATATGGGGAATTTTTGATGCCCCTAATTGGAGAGAAAGATGGTTATGGGGAGAGCCCCTTTTGCCCTATTGGTTTTCTCTTGAAATAGTAAGTATTGAGGGAGAAATTCATTTTTTTATCAGAGCCCTGGAGGCCCATCGTCATACTATTGAATCGGCTATCTATGCTCAATATCCTGAGGTAGAAATCTCTCAGGTTCCTGATTATACCAAAAATATTCCCCAAGATATTCCAAATAAAGATTGGGATTTGTATGGAGAAGCCTATCAAATGGGAAAAGAAGATTATTTTCCAATCAAGACCTATTCAAAATTTTTTGAAGAAAGACCCGAAGTGGTAAAAGAGGAAAAAAGGATTGACCCCGTCCTTTCTTTGTTAGAATCAATGGTTAAGTTAGGCAAGGGGGAGCAATTTTGGTTTCAAATCATTGCTGTACCAATTACTGATAAACAAGTTCCCTATATTCGCAAAGGAAAAGAAATGGTTAATAAGTTAGTCTTCAGAGCCCCCAAGAGAAAAAAGTCAATGGTTGGGGAGGCAGCTGAATTTTTGATTACCGGAAGACCACCTGGTGTTCCCCCAGAGGAAGAGAAAAAAGAGATGATAATACCTCCGGAAATGAAGCTTACTCCCGGAGAAAGAGAGATTGTTCAAGGGATTGAAAATAAGATTGCCAAATATGCTTATCGAGCAACTGTCAGAGGAATTTATTTAGCTCGGAAAGATGCTTTTAATGCTCCCCATCGGCTCACTGCCAGAGCCTATATGAACCATTTCTCTACCGCAAATTTAAATTTTTTTGTTTACTGGCCTAGAACAAGGACAAGAGTTCATTATTGGGCAAGAAAAGCTCGACTTTACTTAAGAAAAAGAAAAATATTTAGAAGTTATATTAGAAGACTGTCTCCTTTATTTCCTTTCCCTCCGGGAAAAGGAGCTTATGTTTTAAGCAATGAAGAATTAGCTACTATTTATCACTTTCCTTATCAAGTTATTATCCCTGGTGTAGCTCGGGTTGAAGCCAAAAGAGGAGGCCCACCACCTATTCCTACGGAATGACTAGTGGACCCCTTTCTTCAAAGAAAGGTGTCCAACCGCCAAAGAAATATAAGGTGTCGCTCGGCTCGGGTTCTTATATTCGACCGAAGGGAGAATATCCCAGAGGTATAACCCGTAGCCTCGCGACAAGATTTATATGGAGACAAATCTTTTTGCTGAAACAACTTTTCGCAACGAGAGAAAAAAATTCGGCATAAAGCTTGATGATAGACGCAGGCATATTTATGCTGTTGGAAAAACCGGAATGGGAAAAACCGAACTTTTGAAAAATATGGCTATTCAAGATATTAGAGAAGGAAGGGGAGTTGGCTTTGTTGACCCTCACGGAGAAGCAGCTGAAGAACTTTTGGATTTTGTTCCCAAAGAAAGAATTAATGATGTTTGCTATTTTAACCCAGCTGACTTAAATTTCCCAATCAGCTTCAATGTCATGGAAAAAGTTGACGTTGAACACCGCCACTTAGTAGCTTCTGGTTTGATGGGAGTTTTCAAGAAAATCTGGCCCGATGTTTGGTCAGCCCGAATGGAATATATTTTATACAATTCAATTTTAGCCCTGCTTGAGTATCCAGGCTCAACCTTGTTGGGAGTAAATCGGATATTAGCTGACCCCGATTACCGAAAAAAAGTAATTGAGAAAATAAGAGACCCGGTGGTTAAATCTTTTTGGATTAATGAATTTGCAAGATATACTCAACGTTATGAAGTTGAAGCAACTGCTGCTATTCAAAATAAAATTGGTCAGTTCATTTCCGCTCCCCTGATTAGAAATATTGTCGGTCAAACAACCTCCTCAGTTGACATGAGAAAGGTGATGGATAGTGGTGGAATTTTGATTTTGAATTTATCAAAAGGGAAAATAGGAGAAGATGCCTCAAAACTTTTAGGAGGACTTTTGATAACCAAGTTGCAACTGGCTGCAATGGGAAGAGTGGATGTTCCAGAATCTCAAAGAAGGGATTTCTTTTTGTATGTCGATGAATTCCAAAATTTCGCTACCGAGAGTTTCGTTAATATTTTATCTGAAGCAAGAAAATATCGACTGGCTTTAATTTTAGCCCACCAATATATTGCCCAAATGGAAGAGACGGTCAGAGATGCTGTTTTTGGAAATATGGGAACTTTAATTTCTTTCAGAGTCGGAGCAGAAGATGCTGAATATTTAGAAAAAGAATTTTCTCCCGAATTTTTTTGCCAAGATTTAGTTAATTTACCGAAATATCAGATATATTTAAAATTAATGGTAGATGGGGTTGCCGGACGTCCTTTTTCAGCTGAAACCCTTTTACCTTTTGAGAGACCAAAAGAATCCCACCGAGATAAAATTATAGGGAGTTCAAGGGAAAGATACGCTACGGGGAGAGAAATCGTTGAAGAAAAGATTGCTCGCTGGACCGGTGATTATGTTTTACAAGAAAGACCAGGTACTCCAGAAATAGAACTTTATGATGCTCGATGCCAAAAATGTGGCAAATGGACAAAGGTTCCCTTCAAGCCAGCTCCGGGAAGGCCGGTTTATTGTAAGTCCTGTTTGAAAAAAAATGAGAGAAAAGAACCCTCCTCAGCTAAAGCTACGGCGAGCAAGGAGGAGGAGATTTCAACTTTCTCTTTGGAGGACCTTTTAGTTCGACGGTCAACCCCTTTCTCTGGCAAAACCGAATCTAAGGAGAAAAAACCAAAAAAGAAAAAGGAAGTGGAAAAAGAGGAATTGAGAAAGGCATTGAGAGAATCTCTGGAAGAAATGGATAAAGACGAGGAGCCAAAAAACACCAAGAGGGGTAAAATAGAGCCAGGAGAGACAATAAAGTTTTAAAAATAAACTCTATGAAAACTCTCAAAGATTTTGATTTCAAAGACAAAAAAGTTTTGGTCCGATGTGACTTTAATGTTCCAATAAGAAATGGAGAAATTTTGGATGATTTCAGAATTCAAAAAACCTTACCAACAATAAATTATCTGAAACAAAATAAAGCTAAGATAATTTTGATTAGCCATCTTGACCAGCCAGAGAGTCAAAATAAAAAATATAGTTTGAAACCAATTGCTCGAAGTTTAGAAAAATTGTTAGGAGAGAAAGTTAAATTTTTAAATGCCTGTTTAGGGAAAAAGGTAAAGACAAAAATAAATAAACTGAAAACAGGTCAAATTCTTCTTTTGGAAAATCTAAGGTTTGAAAAGGGAGAAGTAGAAAATGATGAAAAATTTGCTAAAGAATTGGCAAAGCTGGCAGAATTCTATGTTGGGGAAGCTTTTGGCGTCTCTCATCGCAACCATGCCTCCGTTGCTTCTTTGCCCAAACTCTTACCTCATTTTGCGGGATTGTTGCTGGAGAATGAGGTTGCGACATTACAGAAAGTAAAAGAAGGTCCTGCCAGACCCTTGGTAATTATAATTGGGGGGATTAAAATTTCTTCTAAAATTAAAGTTATAGAGAGTTTTTTAAAAAAAGCTGACCACTTGCTTTTTGGAGGTCAAATTGCCAATATCATTTTACGCGTTAAAGGAATCTCTATTGGTAAGCCCTGGCCTACCGAAGGTGTAGTTCAAAAGATTGAAAAAATGAATTTGACTGATATCAAAGTTCATCTGCCAGTTGATGTTGTTGTCTCTCCTGATGAAACCGGAGAAATCTACATCCGAGAAACTGGACCAGGGAATGTCAGAAAGGAAGAGTCAGTTTTTGATATAGGTCCTGAAACTATCCGAAGTTTCACTAATATAATAAACGAAGGAAGAACTATTGTCTGGTCAGGACCCTTAGGACTTGCTGAAAACAAAAATTTCAGAAAAGGCTCTCGAGAGATAGCTCAAGCTATTGCCAGGAATCATCAGGCTTTCACTTTGGTCGGGGGAGGGGACACTATTTTCTTGCTGAAAGAATTTAATTTAAGAGATAAATTTTCCCATATCTCAACCGGCGGTGGGGCAATGTTAGCATTCCTGGCCGGAGAAAAACTGCCAGGAATTGAAGCTTTAAAATAAGATATGGAAATTAAAAATTTGAAGAAAGCAGCAAAAAGAATTCTCTCAGCCATAAAAAAAGACGAGAGAATTGTTTTATTTGGTGATGCTGATTTAGATGGAACAACCTCGGTTATTATTTTGGAAGAAGCAATCAAAAATTTAGGTGGGAGGGTCTCTCTCTGCTATTTTCCTGATCGAGGAATAGAAGGTTATGGCTTGAATGAAAATGCCTTAAAGATTCTCAGCAACTATGCTCCAGCTCTGTTAATTTTGTTAGATTGTGGAATAGGGAACTTCAAAGAGGTCAAGGTGGCGAAAAAAATGGGCTTTGAAGTGATAATCATTGAGCATCACGAAGTATTAGCTGAGGTACCTCAAGCCTTAGTTGTTAATCCAAAACAAAAAGGTGATAAATATCCTTTCAAATTCTTGGCTACTTGTGGTTTGAGCTTCAAGTTGACTTCAATTCTTTTGGGAAGCAAAACGGGCGGTGGGCGGGTGGCGTCCAAACACCTTGAACAGGGTTTCCTGGAGCTTGCTGCTTTGGGAACTTTAGCTGATATGATGCCCCAAGTTGAAGATAATCAAATTTTTATTGAGAAGGGACTCGACTCTTTACCTTTTACCTTTCGACCAGGGCTTCAGGCTTTTTTTAAAATTTTTCCCCAGCAAAATTTCTCTTCAAGGGAACTGGCTCAGAAAATTATTTCCATTTTGCAAATAACCGATTCTAAAAATCACTTAACAGAAAGCTATTTGGTCTTAAGTTCCCAAGATACAACCCAAGCTTCCCAATTATTAGAGAAGCTCTCAGCAAAAAGCAGCCAACGACAACAACTTATTAAAGAATTAACAAGTGAAATTACCCAAAAAGCGGCTGCTATTTCTTCCCCCCTTATTTTTGAAGGAGGTCCTGAGTTTCCTCATGTCTTGACCGGGGCTATCGCTTCAAGAATTTGTCACAAATTTAAAAAACCAACTTTCATTTTCAACACCAACCAGAATTTAAGCAAAGGGTCGGTGAGAACGCCCAAGGGCGTAAATAGTGTTGAAGCTTTGACAAAATGTAGTTCTTTACTTGAGGTTTATGGTGGCCACCCCCAGGCCTCTGGTTTCACTGTCAAAGCAGAGAACCTAGAGAAATTCAAAGAATGTCTGATAGAATATTTCAAAAAGTTATAATTTTCATTGATGGTGGCTCTCGGGGTAATCCGGGTCCGGCTGCTTTTGGAGTTGTGGTTGCTAAAGGTGGGAAAGTCTTGAAAAAATATTCTCAATATATTGGCGGAGCCACTAACAATGAGGCTGAATATCAGGGATTAATTTTTGCTTTGAAAAAAGCTAAAGCTCTTTTTGGTAAAGAGAAAATAAAAAAGATATCAATAGAAATAAAATCGGACTCAGAGCTTTTAATAAAACAAATGAAGGGGGAATATAAAATAAAAAATCCAAAAATTCAGCCTCTTTTTTTGAAAGCCTGGAATTTAAAAATTGATTTTAAAAACCTAAAATTTTCCTTAATTTCTCGCCAAAAAAACAGGGAAGCCGATAGGTTAGTCAATGAAGTTTTAGATGCTAATTCTCGAACCCAAAAACTTTTCTAATCAAAAACCCTAGCAAGTCGATAAGCCGAATTCTGTCTAGGGCAATCATTTGTCTGGGTCAAAGATTACTCCCTGGCTCTAGCGAACTACTTTTTCATTTCGGCAAATCCGGAGAATGCCGAAATGTTTGTTCTTGCACCCGATAAGGATTTAGACGTTTCACCTCCAAGATTTCTCTCGGAGCTCGCCCGCCTCCGCTAAAGCTTCGGCGGGCGCCCTTGCGCTTTCGCGCTCGGGCGTCACTGTTCGCACCTCTACCATTACTGGCGACGGCCGTTAGCCGCTATCACTTTGGGTGTTCGGACTTTCCTCCCCTCATCATAAATGATGAAGAGC
>JAHCRD010000023.1 GCA_020148085.1 Patescibacteria group bacterium
CACCCAAGCAAAAACAGCTCCCCCGAGCTGCTTTTGTTTTGAGATTAACAATTTGATTTCATTTCTTCTCGCCTAAAATTATTTTCAATGTTTTGGGACGGCCGTTTCTGAGGACTTTTAAAAATAAGGGTTGGCCGATTTTTAATTCTTGCAAAGCATCATCAAGAGGTTGGTCGGGAGTGATTTTTTTGTTCTCAATTTCTAAAATTATATCTGCTTCTCTGATACCAGCACGGGCGGCGGGACTACCAGGAACTACTGCTTGTTTGATTCCTTTTGAGATTTCAGGTTCAGAGATTACCAAAGCACCAAAATCTACTGGCAAATTAAATTTTTCTTTTAAATCTTCAGTTACAGGAATATATCTTACTCCCAAAAATGGCTCCCGAATTCTTCCATATTTTTTTAACTCTGCCAAGTCCTTTTTGGCATTATTAATAGGGAGAGCAAAGCCAATGTTTTCAGCCCCAAAGACCATAGCTGCGTTAATTCCAATTGCTTTTCCCTCAATATCTATCAAAGGACCCCCAGAATTCCCCGGATTGATTGCAGCATCAGTTTGAATGAGTCCTCGCAGTTTTGTTCTCTCTCGAGATATGTCACTTTGAGCTTTAATCTCTCGACTCAAACCAGAGACAACTCCGGTTGAGACAGTGTTTTGGAAAAGTCCTAAAGCATTACCAATGGCAATAACTTCTTGACCTAATTCAAGATTGGAAGAATCCCCTAATTCTATTTGAGGTAATCTACTTTTTTCTATTTTTAAAATTGCCACATCATTTATTGGGTCTCTGGCTAAAATTTCTGGCTTTAGTTTTTCTCCACTTTGCAAAACGATAATATATTCAGCCCGGGGGTCTTCTATGACATGACGATTGGTTAAAATTATTCCATTTTCTGCAACAATAAAGCCACTGCCTCCACCTATTTTCACTTTTTTTCTTTTGGGTTTTGCCAAAAACTCTTCAAAGCCAAAAATTCCTGAAGGAGATTCAAAAAAATCCAAATACTTTGACATGGTAATACTAACCACGGCTGGCAAAACTTTTTTGACCGCTCTGACAATTGGAGAGGTAGGGGCCCGCTCGCCTTTAGGCGAGTGGGAGGATGAGGTGGGCGGGTTGTAGTCTGGCATATATTTTACTTTAACACAAATTTTGTTATAATTACAAACGAGGAAGAAAATTGACCTTGCCCCTGTAGTTCAACGGATAGAACAAGGGACTCCTAAGCCCTAGATATAGGTCCGACTCCTATCAGGGGCACATTAAAAAATTAAAAGTTAAAAATGCAAAATTAAAAATTATATGCCAAAAGCGAAGAAATTTATTATCCCGGGAACAACCCTAATAATTTCCCTTTATATTTCAGCTTTGTTTGCTGTCGGGATAGTTTTCGGCTATATTGCAACAAGAGTATTTCACAAAAAAATTGTAGAAAAGGGAAGATTAAAACCAATAGTTTTGAATTTTGGCAAGTGGAGATTTCATTTGCATCATTGGGTGATGGGAGGGTTAATTCTTCTTCCCATTTGGCTTGGAGGTTGGTTTCAGTTTCTTCCTAAGTTTTGTCTGGGAATGATTGGCGGTTTGGTTTTTCACGATATTTACTCTGACAGAAAATGGTATAAAATAATATCTAAGAAATAGTTTGGGCCCATGGCGCAGTAGGTAGCGCGCATCCGTGGCACGGATGAGGTCGTGGGTTCGACTCCCACTGGGTCCACTGATTTGGAGGAGTGTACCGAATGGTTAAGGGACCGCTCTCGAAAAGCGGTGGGCGAAAGCCCTTGCAGGTTCGAGTCCTGCCTCCTCCGTAATACCGCTCAAGGAGCGGTTTTTACTTGAAATAAAAGCCTAATTAAGGTAAGATTCTTTTATATGCCAGCAAAAAAGCAAAATTTGATAAAGAAACCTCCGGTGGTAGTTGTCTTAGGTCATGTTGACCATGGAAAAACCGCCATTTTGGATTTTATCAGAAAGACAAATGTAGTTGAAAAGGAATCCGGGGGAATCACCCAGCATATTGGGGCTTATGAGGTAGAACACAAAGGTAAAAAAGTTACTTTTATTGATACACCGGGACACGAGGCGTTTTCAGCCATGAGAAGTAGAGGGGCTAAGGTTGCTGACATTGCCATTTTGGTGGTAGATGCAACTGAAGGGGTGAAAGAACAAACAAAAGAGGCAATAAATTTTATCAAAAAAGCTGAAATTCCAATGGTGGTAGCCATAAATAAAATGGACAGGTCAGGGGCTCAACCAGAAAAAGTAAAAAAAGAGCTTGCTGAGAATGAGGTTTTAGTTGAATCACTCGAAGGCAAAGTTCTCTCTTGTAATGTTTCAGCTAAAACCGGAGAAGGGATGGATGAGCTTTTAGAACATATTTTGTTGGTAGCAGAAATGGAAGATTTAAAAACTGATATTTCAAGACCTGGGGAGGGAACAATAATTGAAAGTTATTTAGATCCAAAGAGGGGCCCAATTGCTACTTTGGTTCTGGAAAATGGAGTTCTGAAAGAAAACGACATTTTAGCTACTTCTTCAAACTTGGGTAAAGTGAAGAGTTTAAGCGACTTTCAAGGCAAACCCATTAAAAGTGCTTCTCCTTCTCAACCAGTGAGTGTTTTGGGTTTTGAAAAATCTGCCGGAGTTGGTGAAAAATTTAAGGTTTACCAAACTCAAGAAGAGGCCTACGGAGCTCTAAAGAAAGAAGAAAGAGGAGCTCCTCAAGTTATTTCTATTGGGCCTGGCCAGAAGGTTTTAAACATTGTTTTGAAGAGTGATGTTTTAGGTTCTGGAGAAGCAATTGAAGGGGTTTTAAAAAACATTCCCCAAGAAAAAGTAATTTTGAGAATTTTGAAAACAGAAGTTGGTGATATTGGGGTTCGAGATATTAAATTAGCAGAAAGTGGAAAAGCAATAATTTTTGGCTTCAGAGTGAAAATTGATGCCAGAACTCAAGCTTTTGCCCAACAGAGAAAAGTAAGATGGAAAATATTTGAAGTAATTTATGAATTAGTTCAAGAAATCAGAAGGGAGATGGTAAATATCTTGGAGCCAGAAATTCAAAGAATAGATCTGGGAGAGGTTAAGATTTTAGCTTTGTTCAAGAAAGATAAAGAGGGGCAAGTTATTGGTGGGAAAGTGATTGAAGGAGAAATTGAGAAAGGTTCTTTAACAGAGGTTTTAAGAAAAGAAGCAATAGTAGGGAAAGGAAGAGTAAAAAACCTTCAACAAGAAAAAAAGGATATTCAAAAAGTTAGCAAGGGAAAAGAAGCTGGTATATTATTTCAAGGAGAGGTAGAAATTAAAGAAGGCGATGTCCTGAAAGTTTTCCGAGAGGAAAGAAGAAGAGGAGAACTGTAGTAAGTGGTAAATAGTAAATCGTAAATAGTAAATGGTAAATGACAAGTTCTCAACGAATTAAAAAAGTAAATGAAGTGATAAAAAAAGAGCTTGGGAGAATTATTCTTAAAGAAATTGGTTTTCCAAGAAATATTTTAGTTACTTTAACTGAAGTTGAAACAACAAAAGATTTAAGAGAATGTAAAGTTTTTGTTTCTGTTGTTCCAGAAAAAGAAACTATCAATGTTCTGAAGACCTTAGGAAAAGAAATTTACGACCTGCAGCAGATTCTTAATCAACGATTAGAAATGAGACCAGTGCCAAAAATTAGATTTTTAGAAGATAAGGAATTTAAAGAAGCCCAGAAAGTTGAGAAGATTTTAGATAGAATTCAAAAGGATAATCAGGCTTGAAAAATCGCCAAAAATAAGGTTTAATAATAAGGTAAACGAAAAATTGGCCACGTAGCCAAGAAGCTAAGGCGGCAGTTTGCAAAACTGCTATACGCGAGTGCAAGTCTCGCCGTGGCCTCAAGTTTGCCCGGGTGCCGGAATTAGCAGACGGTCTGGACTTAAAATCCAGTGAGCTTTTTAAGCTCGTGTGGGTGCAAGTCCCACTCCGGGCACCATAGATAGCAATTTAAATATGCTCAGACAAATGGTAAATAGCGAATTTTTTCAGAAATGGTCATCTAATATGGCGTATGTGTTGGGCTTTATTGTAGCTGATGGTTCAGTATGGAAACGAAAAGATAGAAAAGATTCTTATATAATGAATATCACTAGTAAGGATAGGAGACATCTGGAGAAAATTAAAGAAGCAATATCATCTCAATACAAGTTAGGATTAAAAAGTAGTGGTTATACTGGTAGGAAAGAATATTCTTTTATCCAAGTTTCTAATAAAGAAATTTGTGAAGACTTAATAAATTTAGGAATCGTACCCAGAAAAACTTATAACAATCTTAATTCTATCAAAGTCCCGGATAAATATTTCCCTGACTTTGTCCGGGGATTTTTTGATGGGGATGGTTCAGTTTATATTTATAAGGTTAATGGAACGTCACAGATTAAAGTTGCATTTAGAAGCACCAGTTTTTCTTTTATAAAAGGATTTAATCGGCGTCTTTGTGAAAACTTAAACATTTCCCTAAAAACTATTCACAGAGAAGAGGGCAAGGAAGGAAAGATGTTTCAACATGCTATTTACTTTTATATTGATGATTGTGAAGAATTAGCTGAATTTATGTATGGAAATAATCCAACTTTGTATCTCCCCCGAAAACGCCAAGTTTTTGAAAAATGGAAGTCAATAAAAAGACGCCATTACATAAAACACAATTATCCATCAAAAATCGGCTGGCGCTTAAAGCAAAAAGTTTTCGCATAAAAACTGCCAAAGAACTTGTAAAAAATATCGGCTCTAAAACCACATTTTTGTAAAAGAAAATTTTTTATGTTTTTAAATTAAATAATATGACAGAAGTCAAAATTTTAATAGAGGGACATGTCAAAAAACTAAAAGATGGTTGGATAGCTTCTCCTTCAACAGTTTTAATAAGAGACCGTGGTTTAAATATTATTGTAGATCCTGGCTCGGACAAGGAGTTGTTGTTGAAAAAACTCACTGAAGAGGGTTTGAAACCAGACGATATAGACATAATATTTTTAACGCACCACCATCTGGATCATACTTTGAACATAAGAATTTTCCCTGATTGTGATATATTATTAGACGGTGACAAAATGAATGAAGCTGATAGAATATTTTCGTACTCCGAGAATATACCAGGGACTGATATAAGGGTAATTCCCACTCTAGGTCATACCTTTGATCACGCTTCATTATTAGCTGAAACGGAAAAAGGCAAGATTGTCATTGCTGGAGATTTATTCTGGTGGTTAGATAAAGAAGAGCAAAAAACTGACTATAAAAGCTTAATGGATCATAAAGATCCTGGCGGTGCCAAAGATGAGAAGGCATTACAAGAAAGCCGTAAAAAGATTTTAGAGATTGCCGATTATATTATTCCCGGCCACGGAAAGATGTTTAAAATTGAAAAATAATTTCTAGATTTATATCTAATCTCTTAACTGCTTTTTCTCCAAAAGAATTTGCCATCAAAGAAAAACAAAACCCGCGCCCAAAAGGCGCGGGTTTTGTGATAACAACTTTAAGAGGATTATCTAAAATCTATTAATTGGTAAGGATTTCCATTTCGGTTAATTTTGATCCAAAAGCCAGAGCCGCTTGTCGAGAAGGAAACCAGATATCAACATGATAATATCCTTTTCTCCAATGCATTCTATCTTCAACCACGAAAATTTTATCCTCAAAGATTTCAGGCAATCTTATTTCTGTTCCAAAAGACAGAAGATTGTTGGCAACAATTCCATCTCTTACTTGACTTCCAGAAGCGGTAATAAAAGGATCTCCTTGGGTTTCCAAAATAGAGGAAGAATAGGCAGTTACTATTACCCTAAGTTTTCTTGGACCCTCAGAAGAAGGTGAAGTTGAGGGAAGCAAGGTTGTTTCTTGGATGACTTGTAAATCTAAAATTTCTTCTTCACTCAAAGCTAAGTTAAGAACAACATCTGCCATTGCTTTTTCTGCCTCTGGCAGATATAGAGGATAAGTTCCCAAAACTCCTATCAAAATTGCAAAAACCAGCAAATACCATTTTTGGGGTGATAACATAATTAAACCTCCCCTAAAAGGAGATTCTGGTAAATTAGCATAGCCAAGATTGAAAGTCAACCCCTCACCTTGATTAAGGTGAGGGGTGAGTTCTTGGAGCGGGTGATGGGGATCGAACCCACGCTCTTTTTCTTGGCAAGAAAACGTTTTACCACTAAACTACACCCGCTTTTTGTGCCGCAGACCGGACGTGCGCCGGTTACCTCAGCTTTTTCAGAGCTGCGCTCTACTACATGAGCTACTGCGGCAATGTGGGCGCGTCAGGATTTAAACCTGAGACCTTTCGCGTGTAAGGCGAACGCTCTAATCACTGAGCTACGCGCCCATTTTGTGCCCAGGGCGGGATTTGAACCCGCACGCTCTTTCGAGCATGGCTCCTCAAGCCATCATGTATACCGATTCCATCACCTGGGCATGAATTATTTCTCTTTGGTCTTCTTTTCTTTTTTCTTCAGTCTGGCTTTTTTGCCTACCCTTTCTCTTAAATAATAAAGTTTTGCTCTTCTGACTTTTCCTCTCTTTAAAATTTCAATTTTCTCAATTGTTGGTAAATACAGAGGAAAGATTCTTTCAATCCCGATACCACCAACAACTTTTCTAACAGTAATAGTTGAAGAAATTCCCTTACCATGCTTTCTTGCCAAAACCACACCCTCAAAAACATGAGTTTTTTCTTTATCTTCTTCTTTCTTGCCCGCTGTAGCTTTCTTGACCGCCGAAGCCTTAGCGGAGGCAGGGATTTTTTGATAGACCTTAACCAAATCTCCTGGTCTCACATCTGAGAGATTCTCTTTCAAAAAAGGTTTTATAAATATTTCTGTCTTTATTGACATGGTGGGCGCGAGAGGACTTGAACCCCTGACCTTCTCAATGTCACTGAGACGCTCCAACCAACTGAGCTACGCGCCCTTTTATTGATTGATATGGGCATGCCAGGACTCGGACCTGGGACCTTTTCTTTATAAGAGAAATGCTCTACCACTGAGCTACATGCCCACAATCTCTATTTCCTCCTTTTCTTTTTCTTGGAAACTTTCCTAATAGCTCCTCTTACCAATTTTTCAAATTCTTCTTTTTCGATTGTTTCTTTTTCAATTAAAACTTTTGCTATTCTTTCAAGAATTCTCTTTTTGTTTTTTAAAATCTTCGTTGCCTTCTTTTCTGCTTCTTTTATAAATCTTTCAGTTTCTTTGTCAATTGCTGAGGCAATTTTTTCTGAATAGTTTCTTTCTGTTTCTGCCTCCCAGCCGAGGAAAGGTAAAGTTTCTTTCTTGCCAAAAGAAATTGGTCCCAGCTTTGACATTCCATATTTGGTAACTAGATTTCGAGCCAAAAAACTCGCTTTTTCCAAATCATTGGCTGCTCCAGTTGAGATTTCTTTGAACTTTAGTTTTTCAGCACAGAAGCCTCCCAACAATACTGCTAAATCAGCTAAAAACTCTGATTTGGTTTTAATCCTCTTTTCTCTTTTTGGTAAAGCTAAAGTGTAGCCAGCAGCCATTCCCCGAGCAACAATTGAGATTTTTCTTACGGTTTCAGCTTCAGGAATAAAAGAGGAGACTAAGGCATGGC
>JAHCRD010000024.1 GCA_020148085.1 Patescibacteria group bacterium
TCGTCTTCATATACCGGGATTTTAGACAAATAAGGACAGAGTAATGGATAACAACAATCTAAATCTTCAGGATATGTATGACAATATTCTCTCGCCTCTTCAATGGTAGGATCATCAGGATACATTATGCACTTTTCGGGCACTGGCCAGATTGGCTTGGGTTTCTGTACAATCTTATAACCAATATCGTAAACTCTCTCTTGATCTGGATCGCAGAAAGACTCACTAGTTGTGATCCAAATTTTCTTTTCCAGATACTCTTGAGGGAAAACTGTCCCAAAAGTCAACTCACCAGTGACGGGAAGAACCTTCAGAGCATTCTCAATGTGAGCTGTCACATTGATGACGTGTGCCTCAAAAGCAGAAAATGCTGCTACTCCACCAGCCACTACAACAACAGTAATTATAATAAGCAAGATTTTCTTTTTCATAACTGTTTAATCTTTTGCAGCCTGCCCCCCCCCAGACTGCAAAAGATATTATCAAGAATAGCTAAATTAGTATCCTTTATAACTAATATTAGTCACTTCAACCCACAAATCACAACCATAGTCTTGGTCATCTTCCGGAAGTACCCAATCGGCACAACTTACTGGCCAGTCTTGACCAACATAACCAGCAATTGGAGGAACTTTCAGATCAACAGTCCAATCATCAACTTCATCAATCAGTTTTTCTAGATATCCAGTGGCTTGGTGTGTTAAAGGTTCTTTACAGTGGTCTCCATTTTCATCTTCCACATAATAACTTGGCACTGATGTATCATTAGCATCTAATGATAATTTAGACAGGAAAGGACAAAGCGATAGCATTGCCTCATATTCACTAGGACACGCGTGGGTAGCATAATCAACAGGAAGATATTGACCTTCTGGACATAATTCTGGCAATTCTGGATCCCAAAGTATGCATTCACATTTTGGTTTTTGGTTAATTTCGTACATAACATCATATACTCGGCCTTCCGTTAAGAAAGAATCACTCAAACGAACAGTAAATTGTCTTGTATCATACTCTTGTGGAAACATTGTACCAAATGCAATTGGGTCTCCGTGGGTAGTTAAGGCATTCTCAATGTGAGCGGTTACATTAATGACGTGGGCTTCGTAAGCTGACATAGCAGCTACTCCACCTGCCACCACAGCAACAGCAACTAAACCAAGTAAAATTTTCTTAGTCATTTTTTTCTAATTTCTTATTTCTTCTCTGCCATTTTTATTCCCTTGCCCAATTATTCTGAAATTTGGCAGAGATTTTCGGGCAAGGCGACCTTTCCTTGGTTTTCATCTTGGGTCCTACTCCGAACTCCAGAGAGTTCGGGACTCGCCCCAAACCTAGATGGGTCGGGGCACGGCCCAGGATGGAGCCCAAGCCCTATTCTTCTTTTTTAAAAAAATAGGGTCTGGGTTCCATATTTTCCTGTCTTATAATAAATAAAAACCGGTCATGGTGCCTGCATAGCCCATGGCCGGCCTTAGGTCTTGACTTATAAGGATGCTATCTGCTATAATATAGCAACCGGCCATGAGTGGAATACAGGTACTAGCTTATGTTTATGTATGAAACTTGTGGTCGGTTTTGTTTTTGGATAAAGACGAACGACGTCGCTTTGCTCCTCAGAACCTTGTTTTCTTGGAAAATAAAAAGCCGTCCATATTAAATAATGGGCAGCAAAGACTTATTCAATCTTGTATATTTTAATTCATCTGTGAATTTTTTAATTGGGTTGGGATTTTTACAAATCACACAAGTTATCTAGTTCCTCCCCTAGATGGTTATTTCTATATCTTATATCTTACGTTTCCCAAAATAGATGTCAAGGGCTCTTTCTTATCTAATCCAAATTTATTATATCCCACCAATCTTGTCAAGCCCTATGCCTAATTTATCGCATTATACCTATCTTTATGGTACTTTAGAAACCTTGTCAATCCTTTTTGTATTTTCTTACTCTCTAATTTATGTTATTCTAAATAAAATTCAGGAGATTTATCCACTGCCTATCCCCCAGTTATTCTATTAATTATCCCCATTTCCTAATAGTCATTCTTGGGCGCCGAAATTAGGGAGGAATCTCGTCTAACCCGGCGCCCAAGGATGGCTTTTAAGTTTTCACATTAAAAGAGCATGGCAAAATGCTATGTTCAAGATATGTCAAGATTAACTCATCCAAGAAACCCTGTCAACCCCCCCCACCACTTTTAGAAAATATGGTAAGAAAATTAAAAAGGCGATAACAATTGAACCTAAAGAGGCAATAAAAACGGCCTAAGATTATTCCTACCCCTTAGACCGTTTATATAAGTTCTATTAACTGTTTAAAACTCTCAACAACTTTTTCTGCTCCTGCTTCTATCAATCTTCTCCGATTCACAGTATTGGTAATACCAATTCCGTGGATACCATACTTCTTTGCCAGCTTCATATCAAATAGCTGATCCCCGATGAAAAAAGTATCAGAAGCGAACCTTTCAAGAGAAATATTTAACTCTTTCGTGAATGAGAGGAGGTGTTCTTTCTTGGGGATTTCTCTCCCTAAGATAATCTCAAAGAAATCCACACCAGCATAGTCCAGTTCTCTCTCTGCAATAGCAAGTTTAGACCCGGTACTAATAAGAATCTTCACATTACTATTCTTAAGTTTCTCTAAAAACTCTCTTGCTCCCTTAAATAACCGCGGGTTTTTACCCTCAATTCTCTCAAAAAATCTGTAGGCTAAATTCTCAAAAGAGGAATTATCACCGGAAGAATCAAAACCTAAACCCAAAAAAGCCAACAATTTTAAAACTTTACGAAATAGTTTCTTGCTGTCAAACAAGGTGCCATCAAGATCAACGACAGCCCAGCGAAAGTCTCCCAACCTCTTTTCCATTTTTATCACATCCTTTCATTTTTAAGGTTCTAATATCTTAAAAAATCTCTAAAATCTAATATTTTTTTATTCTGTAAATTTATCATACTAGATATGGCAGAAAAATCAAGAGGGCAATAACAATTGAGCCCAAAGAGGCAATTAGAACGGCTGAAGCTGAAAGGTCTTTGATTCTTTTGATTTGGGGATGGTGATTGGGCTGGAGGAAATCCAAAATTCTCTCAATTTGAGAATTAATCAGTTCCAAGCTCAAAACTAAAATAATAGTTAAAACTAAAATTGCTCTTTCAAGAGCAGCCAAAGGGAACCAGAACATTAAAAAGAAAACTAATCCTGCGGCTATAACGTGAATTTTAAAAGTTTGCTCCTTCCCAACAGCAATCTTCAATCCGTGAAATGCCCTCTTGAAACTTAAATAAAGTTTTCTAAAACTAATCATTTTACAGTATATGAAATTTTAACATAGAAGTTACCAAGCTTCAATTTTAAAAGCCCTCCAGATAATTCTGTCTTCTGGAGGGCCCTTTCTTCATTTCTTTTTAACCTTCTTTTTAGGTCTTCTTTCTATTCCGATTACCCATCCTTTCTTTATCCCCCATTCTTTGGCTTGCCATTCATAAAGCATAAATACATCCAAGGTATTTTCCTTTATTTTTTCACTTGTAATATCTTGAATCTCGAACTCCATTATCACAAGAACTTTTATCCGATCCCCCCATTTTAATCCTAAAGATTCCTTTAGTTTAGGATGGACAGCAGCATATCTTAGGTTTAAAAGATCGCTCTCTTTCACATTCAGACCAGAGGCTGTAACAGATGGGCTGGAATCCGTTTGTCGAACATCCGGAGAATAAGCGGTCACTCGGACCATTATTCCTTGAATGTAAATATAACCACAAAATATCACCGCCAGTACTAGTATAAAAACTACCCATGCTATCTTCATCTCTTCTCCTCATTTTTTCTTTATATATTTTTGATTTCAAAGATCGGGAGTTCTTATTTTATTAAATAAAAGATAATTTGTCAAATAAAACGGGGCGGAGAATTACTGTTGTTTCTCCGCCCTTGTGGCTTTTTTATCACCTTTTTCTCCTTCTCAACTTAGAACTCTCATTGAAATGGAAACTATCAAATCCATGGAAGCTGTGGAAATCTGGAAGTTTCTGAATTGATTGGTTTATAGAATCGAGAACTGCCCACAAAACCCTAAATCCAACCCAGATCATCCCTGATACACTAATAGTCATCCCAAAAACAAGCGCTAAAATTTTATACCAACTCATTCTTTCCCCCCTTCTTTACAATGTAAAATAAAGTGCAGGGTGCACCAGTAGCACTTTTTACTGAATCTGGCGGTACAGACCCAGGCTTTTAGACTTTCATCCCGATGTGACTAGGACAAAAGGTGCATTGGCACACCCCACTTTTACCTCCTTGTTAAAGGAGGTAGCTAATCAGACCCTCGCGAGGAAGGACTGCAAAAACTATCTTTTCCTATTTTTTCTCCTTTCTATGAATCTCTGAGAACACTCAGGACAAGAAATGCCCCGAGGAATTCTTTTATCCCCCATCAACTTCTTTGCTAAAACCGAATCCGCTATCCATATCTCTAGACATTTCTCTTTTTCAAAAGCGATTAAACCACTCCGGGTAGTTCTCCATCCGTTAGAGCGGACTATCCCAAAGACGATCCGTTTTTTACCTTTTCTCACTGCAAATTCTTTCTTTGCCCATCCATTATGGACCTCTTCTATCTCGGGTGCTTCTTGCCATTCTTTAAGAAGTTGGTCTTCAATTGTCAGTATACGTATTCTATGCAACTTCTTAGACTTATAGCATCCGCCTATTACTTTCGTTTCCTTATTGCCATTCACCTCTTTCTCCTTTTCAGTTGAATTCTTGAATTCTGCCTCCTTCATGAGTCAGTTCTACCAACTCTTCTCTTTTACGTCTTTTTGCCCCTCCTTTCATAATTAACAATTTTATCCCCAGTGAACTCCTGTTGAGTGTGAGTTTTCATATCCTCTACAACTATGTGCATCAAATGCGGGTTTTTTCTAAACGGGATTCCACCTTCAGGTATCTTTTCAATCTTATCGGATAAGTGTTTGCAAATGACCTTGAACTTTTTCCTCTTAAATCCGAAAATATCGCCTACGGTGAGATCTGCTAGGGTCCGGTCCAATTTTTACTCCTTAATTCTTTATCCAATTTTCAGAACTACATAACCCAAAAAACTTCTCACCTCCTTTCGTTTATTTTCCATTTTCCTTTGCGTCCTCGTCTACCCACGTGGTTTCTGATTCTAACTAACCAGTTCTTTCGAGGACTATTATTGCAATCTAATTTCAGACGACGCCCACTTGCCCTTTTCTTTTTCAAATTCCAGCTCCTTTTCCTTAAGTTATTCTTCTAGTCCATTCAATCTTTCTTTTCACCACCTTTCAAATTTTTAATTTGCGTTGAATAGTGTAGTTTATCATAATTCAAAAAACTATGCAAGTAAAAATACCCATCAGGTAAAAATGAGTCCAATGGGTATTTTCCTATGTCTACTCCAGCTTAGAAAAAACCAAATTCTAGAAATAGCCAAATCGCGGTCAAAATTCCAAAAACAGTAAGTCCACCCCAAACTCTTCTTTTCCAGGAAACTTTTCTCATTTCCCCACTACAGACAATCATTATTGAAATAAAAATTATTACCCCGAGCATAAACGAGGGGTGATGGAAGTACTCAATTAATCTCGGTGGTATTTTCCTCTACCTCCCTGTTAAATTTTTAAAAACTGATTCAGAAATAGTATAATAAAATCTCCTCAAAAAGTCAAGATTATTTATTATAAACATAAATTCCGTTTTCTTTTATTTGGGGCTGCCAGTTTGGGAAAGAGAATACAAAAGAAACAACCTTACTGCCGTGTTTCAATTCTTTTTGGAGTTTCTTTTCAAGTTTTTTCATAATGTGGCTAATTCCATAAACAAAGACAACATCAAAAGAAGAAAAATCTTGATTCCAAAAACTTTTCTGTTGACAAATCGCCAAATTCTGAACTTTCTCTCTTTTAAGGTTTGATTTGGCTTTCCAAACTAAAAATGGGTTTATTTCAAAGCCATAAGCTTTGGCTCCCTTTTTAGCACAAGCAATTAAGATTCTACCATCTCCAGCTCCTAAGTCAGCAATTTTTTGACCAGGTTTGAGATTTACTAAGCGGAGAGCTCTTTCTATTCTTTCTTTGTCAGTTGGTAAAAAAGGAGCTCCCCAAAAAATAGGCACCAGAACAAAAGACAAAAAAAGAAAAAACAAAAAACCCAGAACAGCAGACATTAATATTACCAAAACTATCACCCAAAACCCCATATTTTTTAATTATAATAGGAATTTCAATCCAAAACAAAATCCCTCAGAAGAGGGATTTTGTTATCTCTGGTAAACGATGCTATTTACTTCCGTATAATGTCTGAATACCTACGATGTCACCATCAGCCAAAGTTGTTTTCACTCCTGTATAATATCCATACATCACATTGTCTGAACAGGTACTATCATACAAATCACCTAATCCCGCACCATGACCAAATTCGTGTAATACTACTGTATCTAAATCAACCCCTGAACCTGGGAAATAATCTGTGTCGAACATTATATCATATTCATAAATATTCTTTCCCCTAAACCAGATAGCAGTTACCGCTATTACTCCTTCTTCTTCATAATCTCCATAGCTTATCGAATTAACATAGTCATAATCTCCCCACTCATATCCAGGAGTATAATTTCCATCTCCAAATATATCTCTTGAAACGGGAGCTTCCCATGTGTTTACTGCATCAGAAGATGGCACTGCCAGATTTCCGTCATTATAGACATAGTCCTCCACCCAATTCCATTTTGGTTTTGCACCCGACAAGAATCCGTAGCAAGCGGTTGTTGGTGGCTCTTCCTCTCCTCCACCTTTACAGTCAGCACACCATCCCTTTTCATCCGGATCGCAGACTCCGTCATAATCACATGGCTTATCTTTCTGAAACCCTGGGGCGTATCTGATAAAAACTGTCTTTGTCAGTTCACTCTCTGAAAGTTGAGGTGGAAATGGTGAAACAAAATCTGGTGGGGCAACTACGTTTCCCTCATCATCAATCGCTGGACTTATTCCTTTTGCTCTATCAATTCCATCATTTTGAGGTAATGCTGAAGCCACTCCTACTGTTAAGACAGCGGCAACTGCTCCAACTAAAATTCCTAAAGCTATTTTTTTCATTTTTTATCTTCGATTAAATTTTATTGCGACCTTTGAAGAACTTTGTTTTCACACAGAAATTTGTTCTATTTTCTATTTCTTCCCAGCATTTCTTCCTGCCTGAGAATTCGGATTAAATGGTTTCTGAAGCCCTGGAGCTTTATCTAATCCTTTTCCTGGGACACCACTTCTCATCAAAACTTCTGACTTTGTAGTTATGTTATCAACCGTTACTCTGATGACGTGTTGTGAGTCATCTCCTCCAAGATATGGATCTCCAGAACGGTCCCGATTACCGGCCTTATCTCTTGCTGCCAATCTAATAAGATATTCTCCGTCGTCATACCCTATTGTGTCCCACTGATAAATCA
>JAHCRD010000025.1 GCA_020148085.1 Patescibacteria group bacterium
CGATTTCGTGGCCAATCCTGCCAATAAAGGGTGCATCTAGCCCCCCCACTTTTAAAAAATAACTCATTACAATATTTGAACCATCAATGATGATGCCACAAATTAGGGGGCTAAAATTGACCAAAAGAGCAACAATTAAAAGCAAAGGCAGGGTTTTTTTGGCGTGATAGGTGGTAATTCTTAAAATAGTTGCTAAGGCAATAACGACTAATCCCAAAACAATAGCGATGTTAGTGAGATCCCTAATTATCTCCCAGCCAGCATTAACAAAAGAGTTATTTGTGAAAGGAACATTTATAAAGCCCGGACTCATTACCCAGTTTAAAAGAGACTGGCATACACCGATAAATACTCCGCTGACGCTAGCTGCAACCGCAAAGATAGCCAGAATAATCGCATTAAAAAAATCTTGAGCTAAAGCTCTCCCAGTTAGCGCCTCATATATATCTCCTAGAGCTCTTATTGGAAAAAGTATATCTAAGAAAATATCCCATACTGACTGAGCATAAACTGGATGGATTGGTAAAATCAACCCCAAGACAATGGAGAACAAAACAATAGAGATTATTGTTGTTTTGGAAAATCTTTTTAGGGAAAAGAAATTTTTAAATAGTTTTGCCATTAGATTATTATACCTCTAGCGATAATAATAGCAAAGAAGACAGAAACAATATGTCTCATGTTTCAAGTTTCAAGTTCCATGATTTTGTGAGGTTTAGCCAGTCATTCAAGCTTAAACTTTCTGCCCTTCGGGTTGGTTGGATGTTATTTCCCAAAAGCCATTTTTCAATTTTTTCTCTCGGAAGTTTTAAAGTTTTGGAAAAGTTATTTATCAGTTGTTTTCTCGGGTAAGAAAATCCAGTTTTGACGATTTTTGAAAATAAATTTTTATCAGCGTCAATTAACTCTTCATCAGCATCAATCAGCG
Organism: Patescibacteria group bacterium; assembly: GCA_020148085.1. Classification (GTDB taxonomy): domain Bacteria; phylum Patescibacteriota; class Minisyncoccia; order Minisyncoccales; family CG1-02-41-26; genus JAHCRD01. The sequence goes on from JAHCRD010000025.1 coordinate 929, forward strand.
GTTTAATTTGGAGAATCACACTATCAACTTTAGGTGAGGGCCAAGAAGAATCTTTTTTTACAATTTCTAAAATTTTAACATTGGCTCCGACTTGAACTAAAACTCCTAATCTTTCCATCTTGGGTGGCTCAGAGCAAATTCTCTTTCCCACTTCTTTTTGAACCATCAAAACCATTAACTTTGGTAGATTTTTAGCTCCTAAAAATTTTCTTATAACTTCAGTAGCAATATTATGGGGGAGATTAGCAACAATCTTATAATTTTTAATTTTTAATTTTAAATTTTTAATTTTCAGTATATCACCTTGGATAATTTCTACATTTTTAAAATCTTTTAGAACTTCGTTTAGAATTTCAATCAATCTTTTATCTTTTTCTACACAAATAACTTTTTTAACTCTTTTAGCCAATTCTTTGGTTATAGTTCCAATTCCCGGTCCTATTTCCAAGACAGTATCTTTGGGTTTTAATTCTGAACTTTCAATGATTTTGCGGAGAACTGTCTTTGAAATCAGAAAATTTTGACCCATCCTCTTTGAAGGCCAGATACCTTTGCTTTTGAATAAATTTTTGATAAATTTTTTTGAGGTAAGATTGAGGTTCATCATGGGGGTGTGGATAAAAGTCGCGGCACGCTATCGCTTCGCTCAGCTAACACCGCTCCTTAGAAACTCACGGTAGGGGCCCATTCCGAGCAAAGCGAGGAATGGGAGGACGCGGTGGGCGGGTTGTAGTCTGGCGCTCGCTTCGCTTGCTGTTTTCCGCCACGGGGAAGAATTCTTCTTCCCCGACCCCTATCTGCCTTTTTATCCCGTTGGGGATAAAAAGGGTTGACTTTGTTAGCAATTAGGGGCTATCTTTAATATAGAGTTAATATGAAGTTCTGGAGATCTCCATTTTTCTATTTCGGAGTGATTATTTTTTGTTTTGCGATCTCTCTTTCCTTTTTCATTGGTCAAAAAAAGGAATCCTTTTCTCAAAAAAGAGATATTTTAGATGAAAGCCAATTTCTTTTTTCGGAAGCAAATTTACTTCCGAATTTTCTTGATTTGAACATAATCGAGGGTTCTTTGTTAGCACCTTCAGCTCCTCCTTTCTTGGTGCGGGGAAAGGTTTTGGGAGCCCTGGGAGATATTCAGAAACCGGAAGTTGAAGAATATATTATTGAGAGCGGAGATACCCTTTCTGGGATTGCTTCTCAATTTGGAATTTCTTTAGAAACTTTACTTTGGGCCAACGACTTGTCTTTAAATTCCATCATCAGTCCAGGCCAAAAATTAATTATTTTGCCGGTTTCTGGGGTTTTGCATATCATCAGGGAAAGAGATACTTTAAGTGAGATTGCCCAAATTTACCAAGCAAAAGTAGATGAGATTGTTGACTTTAACGAGCTTTCAAACCAAGACGATATTTTTGTTGGTGACCTTTTGATTATTCCTGGAGGGGAAATGCCCAGGGTTATTCCAACCTACACTCAAGTTCCTTTATCTCAAAATCCTTTTATCTGCCCTATTCCCTTACCCTGTAGAATCACTCAAGGCCTTCACTGGTTCAATGCCATTGATTTCGGCAATGGAAAATGTGGAGAGCCAGTATTTGCTGCAGCTGGAGGAACGGTTCAAAGAACTGGCTATGGAAATGTTTCTGGGTATTATGTTCGGATTCTACACCCCAACGGAGTAGTCACTTTTTATGGTCATCTTTCAAAAATTACAGTCACCCCGGGCCAGAAAGTTTTTCAGGGTCAAATTATAGGTTATGTTGGCTACAGCGGGGTGACCAGTCCTCGGGGGCCGGCTGGTTGCCATTTACACTTTGATGTCAGGTTTGCTCGGAACCCCTTTGCTGGGTATGCGGTAGGAACTGAACTTGGAAAATAATTGAGTCACTCAATCACTTTCGCGCAACCGATAACTCAAAGCTTCATTAACATCTTGAAAAGAAATATTTTCTTTGCCTTCTAAATCAGCCATTGTTCTGGCTACCTTTAAAACCCGATGAAAGCCCCGGGCTGAAAGTTTTCCTGAATCTACATATTTCCTTAAAATATTTTTTGCTGCTGGAGGAACCTGACAGTATTTTTTTATTTGAGGAATTTTCATTTCCGAATTAGTTAAATTTCCCTCATTTTTAAACCTTTCTTTTTGAATTTCCCTTGCTCTTTCAATTCTGGCTCTGGTTTCATCGCTTAGGTTTTCTTTATCGGGTGAAATTAATTCCTCGTATTTTAAAGAGGGAACATCAACAAAAATATCGATTCTGTCCATTAAAGGCCCTGATAATTTCCTTCGGTAAGAAGCAATTTGGGAGGAAGTACAGGTGCATTCTCTTTCTGGGTCATTTTTGTAGCCACAGGGGCAGGGGTTGGCTGCAGCAATTAAAAAGAACTTGGCTGGCAAAGTTAAGGAATGTTTTGCCCTCTGGATAGTGATTTTTCCTTCCTCCAGGGGTTGGCGCAAACTTTCCAGAACGTCTCGATGGAATTCTGGAAATTCGTCCATAAATAAAACGCCCCGATGAGCTAAAGTTATCTCTCCGGGGCAGGGAGGATTTCCCCCACCAATTAAAGCCACCTCAGATGAGGTGTGATGGGGGGAGCGGAAGGGTCTTTCTAAAAAGAAAGGGATTTTTGAAGAGAGAATTCCTGCGGCACTGTAAATTCTGATAAGTAGGAGAGCTTCCTCAAAACTTAATTGGGGCAAAATAGAAATTACCGCTTTAGCTAACAAGGTCTTTCCTGCTCCTGGCGGTCCTTGCATCAAAAGATTATGGGCTCCGCTGGCTGCAATTTCCAATCCCCGCTTAGCATGAGTTTGACCTTTAATCCAGCTGAACTCCACCTCAAAACTTTGAACTTCCTCTTTTAAGCGGTTCAATTCTGGTTCAAAACTTGGAATTTCCTCTCTTCCCTCAAGGTCTCTCAGAACTTCTTTTAAATCTTTCGCTCCCTTAATTTTAATCTTTTTACCTTTTAAATTAATTAAGGCGGCTTCTTGAGCATTTTTTCTTGGCAAGATTATTTCTCCAAGCCCATTTTTTCTGGCTAAAAAGGCAAAAGAAAGAGCTCCTTTTATCGGCTTCAAAACTCCGTCTAAAGCTAACTCCCCAAGGATGATTCTTCCTTGGGGGTTGAATTTCGTTTGTTCTGAAGATAGGAAATAGCCCAGAGCAATTGGCAAGTCATATAAGCTTCCTTCTTTTTTCAAATCAGCTGGAGCAAGATTTACCAGAACTCTCCGAGCTTCGTGATGGGGTGGAGAAAGCTTGATGCTTTTTATAGCTTGACCCACTCTTTCTTTTGCTTCAGCAATTGCTTTATCACCAAGACCTACAATATTAAAAGACCTCAACCCTTTTGAACAGGCAACCTCAACTTCAATAATTTGAGCGCTTAATCCTTTTAAAGCAGCCGAGAAAATTTTTGAGACCATTAAGTTTTAGAAGTTTTAGTTTCGGCTTTCTTTTTCTCTTTTTTCTCCTTCTTTTCTTTCTTCTCGGTTACTTCTTTCTCTTCTTTTGTCTCTTTTTCTTCCACTTCACCTTTCTCTACTTGCTCCAAGCTTCGGACATCTATTTTCCAGCCGGTTAATTTTGCGGCTAACCTTACATTTTGACCATCTCTGCCAATAGCTAAAGAAAGCTGGTCATTAGGGACGATGGCTTGAGCTTTGTTTTTTGGTAAAATTTTAACCTCTAAAACTTTAGCTGGGGAAAGGGCATTAGTTATATATTTTTCAGGTTTTTCATCCCATTCAATAACATCAATTTTTTCTCCACCCAGTTCGTTGATAACGGCCCAGATTCTGGTCCCCTTCTGACCGACCATAGAGCCGATTGGGTCGATTCCTTCCTCGGTAGCAGTGACACCAATTTTTGAGCGAGAACTCGGTTCTCTGGCAATTGATTTAATTTCCACTTGACCTGAAGAAATTTCAGGAACCTCCAGCTCAAAAAGTTTAGAGACCAGCTTTGGGTAAGCCCGTGAGAGAAAAACCACTGGGCCCTTTGGAGTATCTTCAATTTTTAAGACAAAAAGTTTTAACCTTTGGCCTGGTTTGTAAAATTCTCCGGGAATTTGTTCTGATTTTTGTAAAATTCCAGAGGTTTTCCCAATGTCAAAAAAGACCACCCTTTGCTCAACCCTTTGACAGATTCCAGAAACAATTTCTCCTTCTTTCTCTTTAAATTCTTTCAAAATTTCTTCTCTTTCAACCTCTTTTATTTTTTGCAAAATAACCTGTTTTGCTGTTTGAGCAGCAATTCGACCAAAATCCTCTTTTGTTTTAACCGGAATTTTTAATTCCTCCCCCTTTTTTATTTTGGGCTTTATCTTTTTAGCTTCCTCCAACATAATATGGCGCTCGGGATTGAATCTAACCTTTTCTTTGTCTTCGGAAACTTCCTCATCTTCTGCTAAAATCATATCCTTATCTACTATTTGCTTGACTTGCCAGAATTTAACCTTGCCTGTTTTAGCATCAAGTTCAGCCTCAAATTTTTGTTTCTTTTTGCCGTACTCTTTCTTGTAAGCTGAAGCTAAGGCAGCCTCAATCACCTCAATAATTTTTTCTTGAGCAACTCCTCTTTCTTCAGCAATCTCCATTACCGCAGAGGTAAAAGTCTTCAAGTCCATAGTTTTTATTTCTATAAAATTAAAAGCCGTTTTTCAACGACCTTTAACTTCTGATAGTTTAACAAAATAAAAATTAGATGTCAATAACTATCTTCAATAGTGTTTTTGAAATGTCTGACTTTTGCTTTTTTAAAATCAGGAGTGATCTCAATAGCTAAAATATTAATTTGATGAGGAGTTTCTGGAGGAATTTTGTTGGTGGAAAAATAAATTTGGGCCATTTTCAAAAGCTGGCGCTTCTTTTTTCGGCCAATTTGGTCTTCCGGGGAAAATCCATCTCTACTTTTGATAGTTTTTACCTCAAAGAAAGTAATTATCTTTTTCTTTCTCCCCACCAAATCAATTTCTCCCCACTTGGTTTTAAAATTCTTGGCTAGAATTTTGTATCTTTTCTTTCTGAGATATTTTTCGGCAATATTTTCCCCAAGATTTCCTAATTGTTTAGAATTCATAATTATAAAGTGGACCCGGTGGGAATTGAACCCACATCAGAGCAATGCGAATGCCCCGTTCTACCGTTAAACTACAGGCCCGTGTACAGGGGCAGATAAGATAAAATATGTATCTGTCCCTTAAAGATTTCTACCCATAGCAATTGAATGCCTTCCCAAAAATCTTCGAGAAACTAAAGCTATTAGCTTTCCCAAGGGTAATTTCCACAATGACACTGGTTCAAAGCCACATCTTTTAAAAACTGTATCTCTCATCCTATTGTCAATTCTGGTGGTCAGAAAAACAAAGTCAATTTGAAGAATTTTTAAATTTTCCATCCATTTCTCAATTAATCTTTCAGCCAAAAAAGGATTCCCTTTCTTGGCTGCTAAAAAATAGAGCTCAGCTTTTTGAAAACTGATTATTGAACAGGCGCAAAACCCCTTGATTTTTTCCTTTCTTTTATGTCCTGTTGAATCTTCTATTACTGCCACACGTAACTCCTTTCTCTTAATCATTTTCTTGATTTTTCTTCTGCTCCTTTTAAGAAGCCAACCATCTCTGACAAATGGCTCTACTAAACTCAAGATTTGAGAAACATCTTCGAATGTTGCATACCTAATAATTTCTTCTTTCTGTTCCGTCTTCTTCATTATTTACTCCTTAAAGAACTATTTTATTAGTCGGAGTGCCGAGAATCGAACTCGGACCGCACCCTCCCGAAGGGTGTATACTACCGTTATACTACACTCCGTAATTGAAAATTGAAAATTGATAATTGAAAATTTCTTATGTTACCCAATATTTCTTCTTGGTCATCTCGTCTCTTTTTATCTCTATTTTTTCTAAATCTCCGCGAGCTTTTTTGGCTAATTCTTGAAGTTGCTTTGGTTTCAATTTCCCAAGCTCTTTTATCTTTTTTTTCAGATACTCTTTTTTGTTTCTTTTTGGCTCAGTCAAAACTTCGCTTAACAAAATGTCCAAAACCTGACCTATTTCAGGACCAGGCCTGATTTTTAAAATTTCCACTACATCATTACCATTTACTTTCAACATTTTTACCGAGATCGGGTCTCTGGAAACTTTTTCAAACATATATTTCAAGTGTCTTAATTTGTAAGGTTCGGCTTTTGGGACCGAGGAGCCAATTCTGTCTGCCATTCTGACTTGCAAAAGTTCTTCAATGTCTTCAGGACCTACTTTTCGCAAAAGACGTCTGACCGAAGATTCACCAACCTCATCAACATTATAATAAAAAAGATGATATCTGACCAATTTTGCTATTTTTTCAATATCTTTTCTGGGAAACTTCAATCTTTCTAAAATTCGACAAGTCATTTTTGTTCCTACAACTTCATGATTGTAAAAAGTAGCATC
>JAHCRD010000026.1 GCA_020148085.1 Patescibacteria group bacterium
TTCCTGCCTTTCTCTTTTTTCTTTTTCTCTCGGGCTTTTCCAATTTCTTGGGAAAATAATGAAAAGTGCCCGAGAAGAATCTCTGAGGCCTGTCTCAAAGCTTCCTCCGGAGACAAAGTTCCATCAGTCTCAATCTCTATCTTCAATCTATCAAAATCTGTCCTTTTACCTACTCTCATATTTTCTACTTTGAAACTTACCCTCTTCACTGGAGTAAAGATAGCATCTACTGGAATCACTCCTACCTCAGCTTTTTTCTGTTCTCTTTCTTCAACCGGAGAGTATCCTACCCCTTTCTCAATTTGAGCTTCCAGATTGAGCTCTGTTTTCTTACTAGTTAAAGTGGCAATATGAGCCTCGGAGTTGGCAAGTTCAACTTGGGGAGGCAATTTGAAATTTTTACCTTTAACCTCCCCGATTCCCTTTTCTCGAAGAGTAATCGTTTGGGGTTCATTAGTAAAACTTTTAAATCTCAATTTTTTTAAATTAAGCAAAATAATAATTACATCCTCTAAAACCCCGGGGATGGTTGAGAACTCATGGCTGACTCCTTTAATCTTAACCTGAGTAATTGCTGTTCCCGCAAGAGAAGAAAGTAATACTCTTCGCAAACTGTTTCCAACAGTCACCCCATAGCCTGGATACAAAGCTTCAATTTCAAACAAAGCTGTATTACCTTTTTTTTGAATAATTTTTGGTGCTTTTGGTAGCGGAATCATAATATTACCTTGAGTAGAACTCAAAAATTGAGGAGATTTCGGCTGGGACTCCGCTCTCTTCGAAGGAGGGTTCTCCAACCACCTTTCCCTCCATCTTTTTTGGATCCAGACTGAGCCAGGAAGGAGGCTGAACTTTTTTCAAAGAGACGGAAAGCTCTTTAAAAAATGGCTTCTTTTGTTTTTGTTTTTTTAAGGAAATAACATCTCCTTTCTTTACCTCAAATGAAGGAATATTACAAGGTCGCCCCCTTACCAAAAAGTAACCATGGCTGATCAGTTGCCGGGCCTGGGCCCTGGAATGTGAAAAGCCCAATCTCACCACCACATTATCTAATCTTTTTTCCAATTTTTTAATCAATTCCAATGCAGTATCTGCAACCCTTCCCCTCTCTGCTAAAACCTCTCTTATGTATTTTTTGAATTGGCGTTCTGACATCCCATACCATTCTCTCAGTTTTTGTTTTTCCATTAATTCTTTTCCATATTCAGAAGGCCCTCGCTTTCTCCGTTTTCCTTTCTGGCCTGGAGGATAAGGTTTTCGGACTATTGGGCATTTGGGAGAAGAACATTTTTCTCCTTTTAAAAAAAGTTTCTGGCCCAATCTTCTACAAATTTTACAAATACTGTTTTCCATAATTAAACTCTTCTTGGTTTCTGGGGACGGCAGCCATTGTGAGGGATAGGAGTGATATCTCTAATCGATTGAATTTCCAATCCCTGATTTACTAAAGTTCTCAGAGCTGTCTCTCGACCCCCTCCAATTCCTTTTATCAAAACATCAACTTCTTTTATCTTCAATTTATTTGCAACATTTACTAAAGCCACCGCAACTCGAGATGCAGCAAAGGAAGTTCCCTTTTTTGTTCCACGAAATCCAATGTTGCCTGCACTTCTCCAGCCTAAGACATTTCCTTTGCTATCAGCTAAAGTTATCATGGTATTGTTGTAAGTTGAAGTAATATAAATTTTTCCCTTTTTTATTTTTTGTAAGGGTTTAATAGAAACTTCTTTCTTCAATTTCTGCTCAACTTTTTCTCTCTCTTCCAAAATCTCCTTTTCGGTTTTCTTGATAATTCTCTTCTTTCCCATATTACTTGGGTGCTGGAGGTGGTTTTCTCCCCGAACCTACTGTTTTTCTTACGTTCCCTCTGATTGTTCTTGAATTTTTTCTGGTCTTTTGTCCCCGGACTGGAAGGCCTTTTTGATGTCGAATTCCTCTCCAACACTTAATTTCTTTGAGTCGCTTTATCTCTCTCATCACTCCTCTTCTCAACTCCCCCTCTATTTTGTAATTCCCCTCAATAATTCTTCGAAGCTGACCAACTTCTTTCTCGGTTAGGTCTTGAGCTTTTTTCATTGGGTTAATTTTTGACCTCTCTAAAATTTTCGTAGCCAAAGCTCTCCCTATCCCATAAATATAGGTTAATGAAATCCCGATTTGCTTATTTTCTGGTATGTTTGTACCTGCAATACGTGGCATAATAATTCACTTTCCCTGTCGTTGCTTATGCTTTGGGTTTTCGCATATCACATATACTCTTCCCTTACGTCTAACAATTTTGCATTTTTTACAAATTTTTTTTACTGATGGTCTAACTTTCATATTTACTTCATTCTATACACTATCCTTCCTCTCTTCTCATCATAAGGACTCATTTCAACTAAAACTTTATCTCCTGGCAGGATTTTAATTCGATAAAATCTCAATTTTCCAGCCAGATGGCAGAGAACTTCTCTTCCATTATCTAATTTCACCAGGAAATTAGTACTGGGAAGGGCCTCAATTACTCTTCCCTTCTCTTTAATTTTATAATTCCGCATAAATAGTTAGTCAATAGGAATTTCAAGGTTCTGCCGAAGGCAGGTTCTTATTTTTTTTTCATTTAGTAGTAATCAATTTTATCGGGATTTCAATTCCGATAAAATCACAGGAGGGGTCGGGAGGAAATAATTTCCTCCCGTGGAGGAAAACAGGGAGACCGAAGGCCGACCGTTAGAAACCGTGGGTTTCTAAAAAATAGTTCGCAAGCTTTAGCGTAGCGACTATTTTGTTAGAATAACAAATTTTATTTAGAAAGTCAATTCAATTTTAATTCTCTCTGAAGTTTTGGGAGCTTTTCTTACCCAAAAAGGCCAAAATTTTATTCTGATGCTCTCTACCTGGGGATAATTGCTGAAGATTATTTCTTGAATCTCTTCTTTTGACTTCCCTTCAATTTGCTCCGATAGCGTAGCAATTGGAATATTTTTGTATATTGCCACTTCTATTTTTAAATCCGAAATCATCTTTCCTTTTCCCGGGACTAAATTCTGGCTGAGATATTTAAAATTTAAACTCTCCTCCACGAGTTTTTCTGAAGGAGGAATTATATTCTGGATAAAAATTTTTGAAAGTTCCTTTAAATCGGATAATTTGAATCCTAATCCCTTTATTTTTATCTTCCCTTGACAAGAAAATTCTGGGATTTCTGTTTCGGGTTTTTGCAAACAATAAACTTCAATGGCCTCAGTCAAAATGGCATCCTCTAATAAAACAAAGTCTTCAGAGATTTTATTTCTTAAGGAATTTTTGGCTTCTCTAAAAAGGTTCTCTCGCAAAGAATTTTTGGCATTTTCTATATCTTGGGCAGCTACAATTCTTACTTCTTTCTTAAAACCGCCGGTCATTGGAGATTCAGATTCAGCATACACAGTATAATACAAGGGGTTTCCAGCCAGACCGGGTAGAGAAAATTGGGAGGGTCCTATATTGTAATCTTCTCCTGGCTCTTGAGCTTCAACTTCAACCTCAACCGAACTTGGGATAACTTTGCCCTGAGAAACTTTGGCTGAAGGAAGATATATTTTTTCAGGACAACGGAAAATTTTTCCATTTTCTGAGGAAAGAAATCGAGTGGTAGCTCTTAAAATTACAGGGGTAGGTGGGGTGTGGTTATTGTAAACCCGGATTTTTCCTCCAGCAATTCCGGTTTTTTGGGATTTGCCAGTACTTTCAAATTGCTTCCATTTTTCAAGTTCTTGAGTAAAAAATCTTCCAGGAATAATTTTCCCTTCCAAACTAACATTTTCAGCCCCGACCATCACTTCAAAAGTTTCTTCAAAGCTCAAAGATTCTAAGTAGGGCCCGACTTTCAAATCTAATTTGGATTGGCTGGTAAGAAAAATTATTACTCCAAAAAGAACGCCCAAAATTATGAAAATTTTCCACCAAAGGGAAAAGGAAATTTTCTTTTCTTTTTTTTCTACCTCAGGAGCTTTTAGTTTTTTGGGAAAAATATCAAAGATTTTTTTTGGCATATTCACAAAAGCTCAATAAAATCGAGGGTATAGTTCTGGCTGGAAGAGGGACTCCGGTTCTGGCTTCCAAAGGCAAATCTTCAAGATTAAGAAATCTCACCTTGATATTTTGAGAAATCGGTAAATCCTTAAAATTTTCTTCCTCCAAGACCTTTTTTATTGCAGGTAAGCAACTACCTCCACCAAAAAGATAAAATACACTCAAAAGTGGAGAATAAATTTTAGCTTTCTTTTTGAGCTTTTCTTTCATTTGAGAGAACCAAATCTTTGAGGTTTCAGAAATAAGATTCTCTATTCTTTCTCGAGTCCCCGGACTTAATTGGTTTTTTGAAAGCCGTCGTTTTAGATTTTCCCCTTCTCTTTCACTCGATCCCAGACCCTGACAAATTTCTCTAGTAAAGGCGTTTCCCGCCATCGGAAACTCTTCCATCCATTCCATTCCTTTTTTAACCGAAAAAATTTGAGTAGTTTCTGCCCCTATATCAAGAAAAATTCCAGAAATATCCTTATCTCCCGAAGAGAAAGAAACCAAACCTTCAATTTCATGAAAAAGATTAATTTCTTTAAAACCAAAAAAAGATTTTAGCTGGGGAACAATCTTGAGGTTATCCCTTAATCCAAAGATAATCAATATTTTAAAATCTAAATTTTCTCCCTTATGTCCTAAAATAGAGGGGACTTTGTAGTCAGAAATTTTCTTTTCCAAAATTTCTTTTTTCAAGGTCTGCAAATCTTGAGGGATTATCCCAAATTCTTTCAAAGACTCTTGAGAAACTTGTTTTTCTGCCCTCTCCAAAACGTAATGGTGAATTTTTTGCTCTTCGTCTCTGGCTATTTTCGGCTCTGGATTTTCCCTTTTGAAAGGAACTTCAATTATCTTACCCTTTAAAATTTTTGGAGAGAATCCAACCAAAGCTGGAATTTCCGAAACTTGCTTTTCAATTTCCAATCCCTCAATAACTTTTTTTGCAGCTTCCTTTATTACCTCCCATTCAAAATTGGCAGCAGTGAAAACCCCAAATTTCTCTATATCTTGGATAGAGAATTTTTTGATTATATTCTTTTTCGCTCTCGGCTCAAAAATTAACCCCTTAATGCTTCCTGAACCAAAATCTAAAACTAAAAATTCTTCTTCCTTAGGTTTAGATAATTTCAAAAACTTCATTCTCCCATTATATCAAATACCAGCAAAAAAATCATTTCGGAATCGCTCGGATTCTTCTTACGCCTGCTCCGGATGACTCTTCCTTTATGATTTTAAAATGTCCTAACTCTCCGGTATGGCTCACGTGAGGTCCTCCACAAATTTCTTTGGAAAAATCACCAATCGAATAAACCTTAACTTTTTCAGGATATTTTTCTTTGAAAAAAGCTAAAGCTCCAGCCCTTATAGCTTTTTCATAGGACATCTCTTCTTTTTGAATTTTTAGGTCTTCTTTTATTTTCTGATTAACTAAATCTTCAACTTTTTTCAGTTCGTCTTCAGTAAGTTTGGCTGGATGGGAAAAATCAAAACGGAGTCGTTGTGGGGTAATGTCAGAACCCATTTGTTTAACGTGCTCACCCAAAACCTCTCTTAAGGCCTGGTGGAGTAAGTGAGTGGCTGTATGGAGCTTGGCTGCTTGATGAGTGGCTTCTTTTCCTACTCCTCCAAATTTTTTCTCCACCCCCGCTCTTGAAATTTCTTGATGTTTTTTCAGGGCTCCTTCAAAACCTTGTTTATCAACTTTCAGACCCTCTTCCTTGGCTAATTCTTCAGTTAATTCCAAAGGGAATCCATAACTCTGATACAAGTCAAAAACTACCCTTCCTGGAATTATCTTTTCTTGGCATTTTTCAATTTGGTATCTAAATTCTTTTAAGCCCCTTTCTAAAGTTTTCTCAAATTTTTCTTCTTCATTTTGAAGAATAGTTAAGATATCAGCTTCTTGAGTTTTGACCTTGGGATAAATATCCTGATAAATAGCTGTTGCTTTCTGGGCTATGGGAATTAAAGAATTCTTTGGTAAATTTAAGAGTTTCCCAAACCTGATAGCTCGCCTTAAAATCCTTCTCAAAGTATAACCCTGCTCTAAGTTAGAAGGAATAACCCCTTCACTTGCCAAAAAAACCGCTCCCTTGATATGGTCAGCCATAATTCGGTAAGCTTTGGGATTGTCAGTATAGGATTGAGAAGATTGTTTTTCTATTTCTTTGATAACAGAAGTAAACAAATCAGTTTCAAAGACCGAAGATTTGCCCTGTAAAACCATAGCTAATCTTTCAAGTCCCATGCCAGTATCTACTCCTTTTTGTTTTAGAGGAGTTAATTTCTTGTTTCTGTCTTGATAATACTCATTAAAAACTAAATTCCAAATTTCAATGAATCCTCCACATTCACAATTAGGAATACAATCTTTTCCTTTAGAACAAGATTCTTGAGTTAAATCGTAATGAACTTCACAAGTTGGTCCGCAAGGTCCTTCTTCACCGGTTGGTCCCCAAAAATTATCTTCTCGTCCAAATCCATAAATTCTATTTTTAGGAATACCTAATTTTTGTAAAATTTTGTAAGATTCTTTATCCTCTGGAACGTTGCTATCTCCTTTAAAATAACCAAACCACAGTTTAGAATTTGGGATTTTACAAAGCCCAGTTAGAAACTCTAAAGCCCATTCAATTGTTTCTTTTTTAAAGTAATCACCAAAGCTAAAATTTCCTAACATCTCAAGGAAGGTCAAGTGCCTATCATTCCCCACTTCCTCAATATCCGAGGTTCGAAAACATTTTTGGCAAGAAGTCACCCTCTTACCAAAAGGAGATTTCTTTCCTAAAAAATATTCTTTAAATTGCTGCATCCCAGCAGTAGTGAAAAGAACCGATGGGTCAGTAGGTAAGAGCGAACTTGAAGGCACTATTTTGTGTCCTTTTTCTTTAAAAAAATCTAAAAATTTTTTTCTAATCTCCTCAGATTTCATATGCTTTTTCCAGTATACGTAATTTTTCCCAAAAATAAAAGAGCGACTATCTCACTCCGAGGGACGGACGATGCCTGCCCGTACAAAGCTTTGCTGTTGTTTGGCGTTAGAACCTGTTTGGTAGGAATTTCAGTCAAAAATGAGGCTATTT
>JAHCRD010000027.1 GCA_020148085.1 Patescibacteria group bacterium
AAGGGATTTCACCAGCCATTTCCATTGACCAAAGAAAAGCAGCTCACAATCCCCGCTCTACTGTTGGCACAATGACAGAGATTGCAGATTTCTTAAGAGTGCTTTTTGCCAGAGTTGGCATTCCCCATTGCCCAAAATGCAAAAGGGAGGTCACTCGCCAGACAGTTGACCAAATAGTTGACCAGATTTTGAAGCTTCCAAAAAATAGGGAAGTTTTAATTTTGGGTCCAGTGGTCCGAGGCAGGAAAGGGGAGCATAGAGCAATCTTAGAAGAAATTGAAAGGGCTGGATTTGTTCGGGTAAGAATTGATGGGGTGGTCCAAAGAATTGAGGAAGCCTTACAAAGAACTCTCGCCAGATATAAAAAACACAATATCGAAGTTGTGGTTGATAGATTAGTAATTGATAAAGATTTAGAAAGATCACGATTGGTTGACTCAGTAGAGACAGCTCTGAAGTTGGGAAAAGGAATGGTTATTGCAAATGATTTAGTATTTTCTGAACATTTTGCTTGTGAATACTGTGGAATTTCTTTGCCAGAGATTGAACCACGACTTTTTTCTTTCAACTCGCCCTATGGAGCTTGCTCTGCCTGCCAGGGTTTGGGTAAAAAATTAGAAGTTGCGCCATCATTAGTTATTCCAAATCCAAATTTATCAATTGCTGAAGGAGCAATTTTCCCCTGGGCTCGAGCCAGCCACAAAGTTGGCCGTCAGAGCTATTTTTGGTGGCAGCTCCAAGACGTCGCCGATGAATATAATTTTTCTTTAGACACTCCAGTTAAAAATTTATCAAAAGAAATTTCGGATGTTATTTTGCACGGCGACGGTAATTTTGAGGGAGTGATTTCAAATCTGGAAAGAAAATACTGGGAAACCCAATCCGAAGCAACTAGGGAAGAAATTAAAAAGTATATGAGAGCCAGAATTTGCGAGAAATGCCAAGGAAAAAGATTGCGGGAGGAGGCATTGGCAGTGAAGGTCAGCGGAAACTCAATTGATAAAATAGTTGAAATGGAGATAAGCGAGGCAAAAGGATTTTTCGAGAAATTGAATAAGAAAAAGATTGGTGAAGCTAAATTTAAAATTGCTCAAGGCCTTTTAAAAGAAATTGTTTCAAGACTACAATTTTTAAATGATGTTGGTTTGGACTATTTAACTTTATCCCGAGAAGCTGAAACTTTGGCTGGGGGAGAGGAGCAAAGAACTCGATTAGCCACCCAGATTGGCTCAAAATTAACCGGAGTTTTATACATATTGGATGAACCTTCAGTTGGTTTGCATCCCAGAGATCAGGGAAGATTGATTGAAACCTTGAAAAAGTTAAGGGACTTGGGGAATACGATAATAGTGGTTGAGCATGACCCTCAAACTATTCGCGAGGCAGATTGGATAATTGATATTGGACCTGGAGCTGGGAAACATGGGGGAAGGATTATTTTTGAGGGAACACCAAAGCAACTTATCCGAGCTCACACTTTGACCGGGGATTATTTGGCGGGGAGGAAGAAAGTGGAAATAGAATCCAACCCCCAAATGTCAAATGGCAAATCAAGCCCAAAATCCAAAACCCAAAAAAATTATTTAATTATTAAAAAAGCGGGAGAACACAATTTAAAAAATATTGATGTTAAAATTCCCTTGGGGAAATTTGTTGGTGTGACTGGAGTTTCTGGTTCGGGGAAAAGCAGTTTGGTTAACGATATAATCGCCAGAGCCTTGTATCAGAAATTTTATCACTCAAAGGAAGAACCTGGCAAACACCAAGAAATTTTGGGAACGGAATTTTTAGATAAAGTAGCTTTGGTTACTCAGGAACCAATTGGCAGAACTCCAAGAAGCAATCCAGCAACCTATACTGGAGCTTTCAGTTATATCAGAGACCTTTTTGCCACAACTAAAGAGGCAAGGATAAGAGGATATCGAGCAGGAAGATTTAGTTTCAATGTTAAAGGAGGAAGGTGTGAGGCCTGTGGAGGTCAGGGACTTAAAAAAATTGAAATGTATTTTTTGCCTGATGTTTATATCCAATGCCAAGAGTGTAAGGGTAAAAGGTACAATAAAGAAACTTTGGAAATTGACTACAAAGGGAAAAACATTTCTGAGGTTTTGGAGATGACGGTTGAGGAGACCCTGGAATTTTTCAAGAACATTCCCGGTCTTTATAGTAAACTTAAAACTTTATACGATGTTGGGCTTGGCTATATTGAACTCGGCCAACCAGCCCCCTCTTTGTCAGGTGGGGAAGCTCAAAGAGTAAAGTTAGCCACGGAACTTTCTAAGAAATCAACCGGTAAAACCTTGTATATTTTAGACGAGCCAACAACCGGCTTACACCCCGATGACATCAAAAAACTGATTTTTATCTTAAAAAGTTTGGTAGAGAGAAAAAATACGGTTCTTATCGTAGAGCATAATTTAGATATTGTCAAAAATACTGACTGGATTTTAGACCTTGGTCCTGAAGGTGGAGGTAAGGGGGGAGAGATCGTTGTTGAAGGGACTCCTGAAAAAATAGCCAAAAACAAAAAAAGCTACACCAGCCAATATCTGAAAAAATATATCACTTGACAAAAATTTTTCTGAAATTAAAATGGATATATTAGCAATCAAAGGCCTTAACTGCTAAAAAACAAAGATATGAAAATAAAACCCTTATCAGACCACATTCTTATTGAGCCGATTTCTCAGGAAGAAAAAACAAAATCTGGAATTTTGCTTCCAGAAACCGCTGAGAAAGAAAGACCAGAACAAGGAAAAGTGATTGCAGTTGGGTCGGGCAGAAGGTTACCTTCGGGTAGAAGAATTCCCTTGGAAGTAAAAAAAGGGGATACTGTTCTTTTTACTAAATATGGTCCAAATGAAATAAAGGTCGGCGATAAAGAATATTTAATCGCCAAAGAAGAAGACATCCTCGCTATTTTAGAATAATTATGGCAAAGCAAATAAAATACTCCGAAATTGCTCGGAAAAAATTAAAAGCCGGGGTTGATAAATTAGTTGATGCAATGAAGATTACTTTGGGTCCAAAGGGAAGGAATGTTGTTTTAGACAAGGGCTTTGGAGCTCCAACCATCACTAACGATGGGGTAACCATTGCTAAAGAAATTGAATTGGAAGATAAAATCGAAAACTTAGGGGCTGAGATTGCCAAGGAGGTTGCCTCAAAAACAAATGATGTTGCTGGAGATGGCACAACTACCGCCGCTGTTTTAGCCCAAGCTCTGATTACTGATGGCTTAAAAAATGTAACCGCTGGCGCCAATCCTTTGGCTTTGAAAAGGGGAATTGAAAAAGGTTCTCAGCTCGTACTTGAGGCCTTGAAGAATCTTTCAAAAAATATCGCCAAAAGCGGAGAAATTGCTCAGGTGGCAACAATTGCTGCTGAAGACTCAGAAGTTGGCAATTTAATTGCTGAGGTAATTAAAGAAGCAGGAAAGGACGGGGTGGTGACAGTTGAGGAGTCAAAAACCTTCGGCTTACAAAAAGAGGTCGTTCGGGGATTGCAATTTGACAGAGGTTATGTTTCTCCCTATATGATTACCAATCCTGAAAAAATGGAGGCAGTTTTAGAAGAATCCTACATTTTAATTACTGATAAAAAAATTTCTTCTTTGCAAGACATTCTCTCAATTCTGGAGAAGATAGCCAAAAACGGTAAAAAAGAATTAGTGATTATTGCTGATGAGATTGAAGGTGATGCCTTAGCTACCTTAGTGGTAAACAAGTTGAGAGGGATTTTTAATGCTTTGGCAGTTAAAGCTCCTGGTTTTGGCGACAGAAGAAAAGAGATGTTAGAGGATATTGCTTGTGTCACTGGAGGCCAGGTGGTTTCAGAAGAGAAGGGATTAAAATTGGAGTCAGCAGAAATTGAAATGTTAGGTCAGGCCAGAAAAATTATCTCAACCAAAGAAGCAACAACTATTGTCGGAGGTAGAGGGAAAAAGGCCGATGTTGAGGCGAGAATAAACCAAATTAGAACAGAAATTGAAACCACCACTTCAGATTTTGACAAAGAAAAATTACAAGAGAGATTAGGCAAGCTCTCCGGTGGAGTAGCAGTCATTAAAGTTGGTGCCCCAACCGAAGTTGAACAAAAAGCTCGCCAACACAAAACCGAAGATGCCCTCTCAGCAACCAGAGCAGCTATCGAAGAAGGAATTGTTCCAGGTGGAGGAGTGGCTTTGTTGAGAGCCGCAAGATCTTTGGAGAAAATAAATTTAAAAGGAGATGAAAAAACCGGAATTGAAATATTAAAAAGAACATTAGAAGAACCTTTGCGAAGAATCAGCCAAAATGCTGGAGTTGAGGGTTCAGTGATAGTGGAACAAGTTAAAAAACACAGAGCCGGATACGGATTTAATGCCCAAACTTTACAGTACGAGGATTTAATGGAAGCTGGCATAGTTGACCCAACTAAAGTAGTCAGGTCAGCCCTGGAAAATGCCGTCTCAGGTGCTAGCATGCTCCTCACCACCGAGGCAGTGGTTGGAGAATTACCAGAAAAGAAAGAAGAAAAAACTCCCCCCATGCCAGAAGAATACTAAGCTTTAAAGAGAATCTCAATCAAAAATCCTCTTCCTTGATTCAGAGAGGGTTTTTGGTTATAATAGAGTAATGACCTGTCCAATTTGTAAAACAGAACTTAAAAAAGCGGTTTTTTATAGTATTGAAGTTGATTTTTGTCCCAAGTGTTTGGGGCTTTGGTTTGAGCAGGATGAACTTCAGCAAGCCAAGGATGAAAAAGATAAAGATTTGAATTGGCTGGATATTGATCTTTGGCAAAAGGAGGCAAAATTCAGAATTTCTAAAGAGAAGAAACTTTGTCCAGCTTGTTCCGTTCCTTTATACGCTATAAATTATAGTGATTCTCAAATTGAAGTTGACCTCTGTAATTTGTGTCAGGGAATTTGGTTAGATAGGGGAGAATTTAAAAAAGTCATTGATTATTTGAAAGAAAAAGGCAAAAAAGAGGTTTTAGAAAATTATTTCAAGAATTTAATTAAAGAGGGAGCGGAAGTGTTTAGCGGTCCTGAAAGTTTCCGCTCAGAATTTTCAGATTTTTTGACAATTTTGAAACTTCTCAATTATAAATTCGCCACCCAGCATCCCATAATCACTAAAATAATCTCAAGCCTACCAAGATAATTGCAAAGGTCGTTAATAATCAATAATAAATAATAAATTATGCTAATTCTTTACATAGTTTTATTCATAGTTCTGATTTTCGTGCTTTGGTTTGCCGGAAGTTACAATGGTTTAGTTAAAAGAAAGAATAGAGCTAAAGAGGCCTGGGCAGATATCGATGTTCAATTGAAAAGAAGATATAATCTGATACCAAATTTGGTTAAAACAGTCAAAGGATACGCCACTCACGAAAGAGAGGTTTTTCAGAAAGTCACTGAAGCAAGGTCACGAGCCATGGGAGCTCAGGGAATGGAAGAGAAAGCAAAAGCTGAGAATATGTTAACCAACACTTTGAAATCTCTTTTTGCTGTTGCTGAGAATTATCCTGACCTTAAGGCATCTCAAAACTTTCTTGAGTTGCAGAGAGAACTTCGCGACACTGAAGATAAAATTCAAGCTGCCAGACGCTTTTACAACACAAATGTCAGAGATATGAATATTAAGATTGAAAGTGTTCCTTCAAATGTGGTTGCTAAAATCTTTAACTTCAAAAAGATGGAATTGTTTGAACTTGAAGAAGCTGCGGCCAGAGAAACACCCAAAGTGAATTTCTAAGATTTAACAATGGCTACTCTCTATTCCCAGGCCGAATCCAATATTAGGAAAACATGGCTGCTCATCACAGTTTTTGTATTGTTTATCATTGCCTTGGGTTGGCTTTTGAGTTTCATTTTAGGAAATTTTCTGATTTTAATAGTTGCTGTAGTTTTTAGTGTTTTAATGAGTTTTTTTAGCTATTGGTATTCAGACAAGATGGTTCTGGCAATGACAAAAGCTGAACCCATCGAGAAAAAAGACAACCCAGAACTTTTTCGGATTGTTGAAAATCTTTGTATCACTGCTGGAACTCCGATGCCAAAAATCTATATCTTGCCAGAGCCCCAACCAAATGCTTTCGCCACCGGCCGAGACGAAAAACATGCTGTCCTAGCTGTTACCAAAGGACTTTTGGAAAAGTTAGAGAGGGTGGAATTGGAAGGTGTGATAGCTCACGAACTCAGTCACATTAAAAACCGAGATATTCTTTTAGGAACGGTTATCGTCATTTTAGCTGGAATCATTGCTTTACTTTCTCACTGGTTTTTGAGAATAAGTTTTTGGAGTAGTATGGGAAGGAGAAATTCAAGAGATTCTGGAGGATTAATTATTTTAATTTTGGGATTGATTGCCGCAATTTTAGCTCCGATTGCTGCCACCCTGATTCACTTAGCCATTTCCCGGAAAAGAGAATTTTTAGCTGATGCTTCGGGCGCTCTCTTAACCAGATATCCTGAAGGATTAGCCCGAGCTTTAGAAAAAATTTCTCAAGATTCAACCGCGATGAAAGTTGCCAATAACTCTACCGCCCATCTTTTTATTTCCTCACCATTTAAAGGAAAACAATCTAAAAGCTGGTTCACAAAATTGTTTATGACCCATCCTCCAGTCGAAGAACGCACCAAAGCTTTACGAGGCATGAAAGTCTAATTAAGAATTAAAAATTAAGAATTAAAAATTTTATTGGTGGGGTGCTGGAGTGGCTCAACAGGACGGCTTGGAAAGCCGTGGCGTCTTTGACGCCTCGTGGGTTCGAATCCCACCCCCACCGCTTTGTTCGAGGCGAATGAAGATTTAAATAAAATCTAATTTATATCATCAAATATGGAATGTACAACTGGATGGATTAAAACTGAATCTGGATTTATCCTGTTCAAAAACAGAGACAGAAGACCTGAAGAAAATATACTGTCTAATTTTATTTCTAAAGAGGATAAATTGATAACTTTTGAGGATAAAACATTCAAGGGTTGCTGGTTTGGGCTAAATAATTATATAGGAGTTACTTCTACTATAGGTCCATATAGAGATGTCCCAGAGGGTTATACTCTTGAAAATGAAAATTT
>JAHCRD010000028.1 GCA_020148085.1 Patescibacteria group bacterium
AGAATTTTTTCCATCTTTTCTGCATCATCCACTTCTTCCTTTTTTAAGCTTGATAAAATCACTTTCATTTTTGGAGAAAAAATAGGAAGAGAATCTTCTGCTAAAGCATTTAAATTTTGGGGAGATTTTAAAATTAAAGAGAGAACTCTCTCCTCCAGTATTTCCTTTCTTGACCTTTGCCTTTGGGTTATGGGAGGTTCTATTTCGGGTTCTGGAGCTTCTCTTTCTCTGACTTCTTCTTTTTTTAATATTTTCTTTAATTCCTCAGCTATTGCTTCTTCTGGAACTTTGAGGGCTTTAGATAATTTTTGAATCCAATGGGCTTGGGAAATTTTATTGGGGATTTGTTTAATTTTTGGCAAAAGAATTTTTGAAATTTGTTTTTTCCCTTGTGAAGTTGTTCTGTCAAATTTTCCAATGGCGCTTTCAAAATAAAAACTAATTATCTCTTTGGCTCTGGCAACCAAATTTTTCCAATTCTCTCTATCTTTGGAAATAATATCTGCTGGGTCAGAATCTTTTGGCATACTAATTACTTTGACTTCAAAATCTTGTCTTTGAGCTAAATCTATTCCTTTTTTGGTGGCTAAATCTCCAGCAACATCCATATCAAAAGCAGTTAAAAGATTTGAGGTATATCTTTTAATAATTTTGAGCTGGGCAGGAGTTAAAGCAGTTCCGCTTGAAGCAACGGTATTTTGAAATCCTGCTTGGTGGGCAAAAATCACATCCAGATATCCTTCAGCTAAGATACAGGTATCTTTTTTTCTGACTTCCATTTTGGCAAAGTTTAAGCCATACAGAACCTGGCTCTTATCATAGATTAAGGTATTGGGAATATTAATGTATTTAACTGCCTCATCATCTTGAGATTTTTTAAAAACTCGGCCACCAAAGCCGATGACTTGAGAATTTAAATCAAATATTGGAAAGATTATTCTTCCTCGGAATCTATCATAGGGAGTTTGACCTTTTTCAGATTTTACAGACATTCCTGCTTTAACTATTTCTTCTCTCTGGTATCCCTTACCGACCAAAAAATCAGATAATCCTTGCCAGGTATCTGGAGCATAACCTATCCTCCATTTTTTAATTGATTTTTCTTGCAATCCTCTTTTCAAAAGATAATCTTTTGCTTCTTTGCCAGCTGAACTTCCTTCCAATTGCTTTTCAAAGAAACGGCAAGACAATTCAGAGATTTCATAAAGTCGCTGTCTCTGGGTTTTTAATTCTGGTCGGAAAGGTTTTAACTCAACCCCAGCTTTTCGAGCCAGAATTCTTAAAGCATCGCCGAACTCAACCCCTTCAATTTTCATAATGAACTTAAAAACGTCACCACCTTCAGAACATCCAAAACATTTCCACATTTGTCTGGTAGGTGAAACAAAAAAAGATGGCTTTTTTTCTGAATGGAAAGGACAAAGAGCCCGGTAATTTATCCCGGTTTTTTGAAGTTTGAGATAACTTTGGACAACCTCAAGAATATCTAACCTATCCTTTATTTGCTGAATCGGAGAATCTTGCATAACTGCTTAAATTTTACCAGTTTTTTTGAAAAATGGCAACTTAGGGGTTGACATAATATTTGGAGGAGAGGTACAATAGGAGATATCCCGTTGATAAAACGGGATTTAAAAATAGTTTTATTATGGCTAAAAAGCTAAAAATAAATAACGTTTTGTTTCTACAATGTTTTCCTTTATGGGGATGTGGTTCTGGAACTTATGCAAGGGAACTGGCTTCAGAAGTTAATAGAGCCAAGAAAATAAAAACAGCTATACTTTGTCCAGAAGGCAAAGCAAAAATCGCGGGATTAAAAGTTTATCCTTTAGAATTACCTTTCCCTGTTGCTTTCACAGGCCACCCAGAATGGCCTGTTTGTAAACTTTATAAAGATCTTAGCTCCCGAGAGATATCTGAAGTTTTTAAATTCTTTTTAACGAGTGTAGTGCGCGCAGTAGATGACTTTCAACCAAATCTTCTTCATGTTCAGCATCTCTCTTTGCTTTTATGGGTGGCAAATTTTATAAAATCGTTATATGGTATAAATTTTATTGTTACTGCTCATGGAACAGGGGTTTTAGCTGCTTCTCAGAATAAAGTTTTTGTTCCTCTTTCCCAGGATGCTCTACGAAAGACAAAAAAAATATTGGCTGTAAGCGGTGATACGAAACGGTGGTTATTAGATACTTTTGGTAAAGAATTCTCTCGTAAAACAAGGATTATTCCAGGTGGCATTCATATCGAACATTTTCCTCCAGAGAAAAAAATAAAGCTTATCAATAAAAAATACAAATTAAAAAACAAAAAAGTTATTCTTTTTTCTGGAAAGCTCACCCCTCAGAAGGGAGTTCACTATCTCATAAAAGCGGCTAAAGATATTAGAGGACACGTTTATATTATTGGTGACGGTCCCGAGAAGAAAAATTTAGAAGATCTAAAATATAAGCTTGCTTTGAATAATGTCCATTTTCTCGGCTACATGGGAGATGATAGAAAACAGGAATTAGAAGAATTTTATTACAGAGCCGATGTTTTTATTGCACCATCTGTTTGGGATGAACCTTTGGGACTGGTAATTTTAGAAGCGATGGCTTCAAAAACTCCGGTAATAGCAACCAGAAAAGGGGGTATTCCTTTGGCAGTAAAAGATGGAATAAATGGATTTTTGATTAGGCCAAGAAGTAGCCAACAAATAGTAGAGGCTTGTAATAAACTTTTGGAAAATGATGAATTAAGAAAAAAAATGGGAGAGAATGCTCGGAAAACCGTTGAAAAGAAATTCACTTGGAAAAAAATTGCTCAAAAATACATAAGGATTTATAAAAAAGCTTACACAAATAATCATAATAACAAAAATCGTAGCAAAAAGTAAAAATCTTATGAAAATCCTTATTCTTGCTCCCCTGAAAAGAAAAATCACCCCGAAAATTACTGCTGCACGACCAAGAGTTATTTTTGATTTGGTTTCTGGTCTTTTGAAAAAGGGACATAAAGTTTCAATCTTAGGAACAGGAAACAGTTTTGTCCCAAGAGCAAGAATTATTCCAGTGATTCCAAAATCTTTTGTGGAGATGGAACCTTTTGAAAATCCTTTCTATGCCCATGCTGCTTTTTTAACCAAGATGGCAAAGATACTTGAGAAAATAGAAAATAATTTTGATATCATTCACAATCACTGCTATCCAGAGTTTATAAATTTACTTGTCGAGAAAAACTTAAAAACCCCGCTGGTCACCACCATCCACAACCAAATGACTCAAGAGCTTGATGAAACTCTTTCTTTCTTTAAAAAGAGTTATTTCATTTGTATTTCAAAGTCAGAAGAAAAGCGAGCCAAAAAAACAAAAATTTACAAAGTAATCTATCATGGAGTAGATACAAACTTGTATAAATTCTGTGCCAAAAAAGAGGATTACCTTTTGTGGATTGGTAGGTTAAGTAGAGCCAAAGATAAAAATGGAAATTT
Organism: Patescibacteria group bacterium; assembly: GCA_020148085.1. Taxonomy (GTDB): domain Bacteria; phylum Patescibacteriota; class Minisyncoccia; order Minisyncoccales; family CG1-02-41-26; genus JAHCRD01. Next base: position 3,470 of record JAHCRD010000028.1, read on the forward strand.
TATGGATCCCAAAGGGGTAAGATGGGCTCTGAGATTAGCAAAGGAAACAAACTCAAAACTTCTTTTATCAGGGAATGTCGAAGATCCAGAATTCTTTGAAAATGATGTTAAGCCATATTTGTCAAAAAAAATTAAGTGGATAAGTCCTGTTTCTCCAGAACAACCACTTTCTAAAAAGGAAGTGGCGAGATTGATGAAAAAAGCAAAAGCATTTTTGATGACCATTAACTGGCCAGAACCCTTTGGTTTGGTAATAGCAGAAGCTCAATCATGTGGAACACCAGTAATTGGTTTTGACAGAGGGTCTGTTTCAGAGCTTGTGGTTGATAGAAAAACTGGTTTTGTTGTTAAACCAAAAGAAGGGATTAAAGGTTTAAAAAGAGCTCTAAAGAAAATCAATAAAATAAATCCGAAAGATTGTCGAGAATATATTGAAAAAAATTTTTCTTTAGAGAAAATGATTGAGAATTATGAAAAAACTTACAAAGAATTAATTCAAAAAAGATGACAAGAAATAAAAAGAAAATAGCAATTTTAGGATCAATAGGAATCTCTATTCCTCCTAAAAAACAAGGGGGAATTGAATGGATGGTTTATTACTTAACAGAGGAATTAGTCAAAAGAGGACACTCGGTTTTATTATTCGCTCCTCAAAACACTAAAACCTCAGCAGAATTAGTTCCGGTCTGTCCAAGACCGGTTTCTGAATATAAAATTCCTATAGAATCTGAGGGGTCACGAAAATTAAGGATTGAATTAAGTTTTCTTACTAATTTAATGGCTGAGGTTTTAAAAAGAAAAAATGAAATTGGTGTAGTTTTTAATCATACCGTCAGCGGAGGAATATTTGCTATTTTAGAAAAATTGCTTAAAGTTCCAGTTTTTCATGTTTTGCATTTACCTCTCTATAAAGAATTAGCTGAGGTCTTTAAAAAATATAACCCCCGCCTGATTTCTATTTCGGATAGTCAAAGAAAATCTTTTCCTAAACTTAATTATGTAACCACAATCTACAATGGTATTGATTTGAAAAAAATTCCTTTTTGTAAAAAACCAAAAGACTATTTTATTTTTGCTGGTAAAATCAGACCCTCCAAAAATCCATTAGCTCCAATTAAGGCAGTGAAGCTTGTGCAGAAAAAATTAATTCTTGTGGGAAAAATGAGCGATCCGGAATATTTTAAATCAGAGATAAAACCTTCTCTTACCAAAGATATTGTTTATTTAGGCGAAGTTAATTTTTCAAAAATAATAGAACTTTACTGCAATGCTAATGCTCTTCTTTTCCCTATAACATGGCAAGAGTCATTTGGTTTGGTGATGATAGAAGCAATGGCTTGTGGAACGCCAGTGATTGTTTTTGATAGGGCCTCAGCAAGAGAAGTGATTAAAGATGGAGAAACTGGATTTGTGGTAAAAAATATTGAAGAGATGGCTGGAGCAATTAAAAAAATCGATCAGGTAGACCGAAGGGAGTGTCGGAAATGGGTAGAAAAAAATTTCACAGTTGAAAAAATGGTGGATGAATACGAAAAGATATATTACAAGATTTTAAAAGAGGGTTAAATTTTGGCCTCCAAAAATTTCATTTTCGGGAAAAATTGGAGGCTTTTTTTATTTGGCCATTAGGAATATAGTGCAAAAAACCCTTATTGTCTTCCAAAACTGTTCTTCTTAAATTGAAATCTTTAACCTTTCCTTTGCTCCCTGAAATCTCAATTTCCTCCCCTACTCGATATTGGTCTTCCAAAAGAATAAAAAGTCCGGACAAATAATCTTGGATTAAACCCCTGGCTGCCAAACCTAAAGCCAAAGCCCCAACCCCCACTCCAGCCAAAAGCGGTCCAATATTAATTCCAAGTTCTGGGAGAATTGTTAAAATTGCAATAATCCAGATAACAGCTTTCAAAATGGAAAAGGAAACTTTTTCTAATGTCTCCAATCTTTTCTCTTCTAACTTGATACTCTTGACTTTCCCTGTTTTGAAACCTTTTTGAATGAGATTCTTTAAAAATCTTGAAATAAATATTTTAATCAAGCGGGTTGCCACAAAAGCAACAATCAAAATCCCAACAATCTTAATTCCGTGAGAGAAAAACCAGGATATTAAACTTGAAAGAAAATTTTGAAAAGCCATAGATTAAAGGTTATTAAAATTAACTTTATCGACCATTTCTATTTCTATCTTTATAAATAATTGCTGTTAAGGCAACCCGATGAAGTTCTCTATCTTTAATTTCCATTTTTAAAATTTTCTGTCTTGTATTTCTTATATCTATCTAAAACTCGGAGATGAACTTGTGGAAAGGCGAGGTCATCGGACGTTATTTTCTCAAGATCAATCCAAATAGGTTCTCCTTCTTTTGATTTTTTTAGTTTTCCGCCAATAATTCTCCCGACAAAGACATTATCTGTTTTTTCTTCTCTTTCAAAAAAGTCAAAGCTGCCTAATTTCTTAATTAATTGAACATCAAAACCAGTTTCTTCTTTAACTTCACGTATTGCTGCTTGTTTTACAGTTTCACCTTTATCTACAAAACCACCCAATAAATCTAAGTTATTTTTTCCTGGTTCAAAATTCCGTTTAAGCATTAATATTTTACCATCTTTTTCAATTATTGTATCAACAACTTGTATCCTAGCCATGATTTATTTCGCAAAGGATAAGTATAAAGAGTTTTTGGCGGCTTATCGAAGAATGCCCTAAAATTTTATAATTTCTTTTTTATATTCTCCTTTACAAGGTGATTTATTTAACAAATAATAAGTAATTATTTCATTCCCTTTTAATTCTAAGATGGTAGAACCCACAGTTACACAATGGTCATGCCTACAAATATTTTCCAAGTCATTACTTGAATGAAATTTTAAAATAGGGATGACATCTTCAGCTTTTCTTACCTTTTTAACTAATTCTAAAACATTTTTTAATCTTTGTTCTGACCTATCAACAATTTTTGGGTCTTTATTGTATTCTCTCATCAATAAAAAGGTGTTAGTTCGGAAAGCAGACTCATTAACTGTTTTAACCTTTGCTTTATTAAGTACTAACTCAATAATATTTGCCTGCTTTGAATCACAGATAATAATATTATAAGATTCACCGATTTTTTGTTCAAAAAATAATTTCTGATATAATTCAGTAGCTTCCTCAACAGATTTAGCTTTTTCTAAAATGGTTTTGTTTAGCTCGAAATTTTCAT
>JAHCRD010000029.1 GCA_020148085.1 Patescibacteria group bacterium
GCCCAGAGTTTTAAGGGGGGAGAGAACCCAGGGGTGACACTCGCTAAAGGAGTGGTTTTTGTTGGTTTTAATATTGTAGGAGGACTTGTCTTTTTACTTTATGCTTTTCTCTTCCTTTTTAGATATGTTGCTCTCTGGATTTTAGTTATCCTCTCCCCTCTAGCTTTTCTCTGTTATGTTTTCCCTTATACCAAAAAATGGTGGGATATGTGGTGGAATCAATTTCTCCAATGGTGCATTATTGGCATACCAGCTGCTTTCAGTATTTTTCTTGCCAACCAAATGATAGGACTCATAACTGCAAAACAACTTGTTGGCGAGACCCCAGGCGGAGCTCTCACCCCGTTTGCTTCAATAATGGGCTATATTGTACCTCTTGCTTTCCTTGTTGGTGGTCTTTTTATGGCCTTACGAACCGGAGCAGCAGGAGCGAATATAGCTATCGCTGGTTTCAAATGGACAATGGGCAAAGGGATACCCTGGGTAGCCAAGGGGTTTGGGGCAGGATTTACCGGAGCAATAAAGGGAGCGATAGAAGAAAAAGGTGCCCGGGGAAAAGTTAAAGGGTTTCTCGGGGGAGCATTCACCTACGCAGGTCATGAAAAAGGAAGAGCAGCAACTTTCAAGTGGCTTGAAAGAGCCCACCTTGTCCGACCAGGATTTTATGAAGAAGCAAGAAGAAAACGCTGGAAATTAGAAGAAGGAATAAAGAGATTTAAAACAGATCCCACCGATAGACTTCATAAACTTATGAAGAGAGTTACTATAAGGCCGGCAGATGTAGCAGCCAAAGCAGCCATTTTTGAAGAGTTATCCAGAAGGAGAAAACTCAAAGAGGAAGAAAGAGGATTCCTTCCCACAGCTAAAACTTATGGAGTTGATACAGGAGAAACATTAAAAGCAATGCCCCACTGGGCACCGGATATAGAAGAAAAAATAAGAGAACAAGTGGAAGGAAGGTCCCCGAAACAATTTAGACAAGAAACCCAGCCAGTAGCCCTAAGAAGTGTACCGGTAGTAATATCAATGGATGTAAGTAAACTAAGAGATATTGCAGTCAGGGGGACAACAGAACAGAGAGAAGCAATTGCAGAGACATATGATGCGCAATGGCAGAGAATGGAAAGGGTATGGCGGGGTCATCAACAAGCGGGTAGAATAGCGGAAGCAAGGAGAGTAAGAGATCTGATGTTAGAAATCCAAGGAAATCCAAATTTCCCAACAAGATGATAATTGGGTAAAAATGAATCAAGAATCCAAAAAAACTCAAAAACTAATATTCCCTGAACACGTCGTTGATATTATCTCCGGACTTATGGAAAGGTATAAAATAAGCGAGAATATCGAAGAGGTTTTCGCTAAATTGAGAAAAGGCGAAAAAACTCGGGGTGGAGAGATAGCAAATATACTTCGAGAATCCGGCCAAGGAAAACTTACTGAGGAAAATTTACCTTCTGAACTCCAAAAGAGATTAAATATTTCCAAAGAGAAAGCGGTAAATTTAGCCAAAGATATCCAAGACAAGATTCTCTCTCGGCTGGAAAAAGTTTCTCCAGAACCTATTGCTCCAGTAGAGAAGAAAGAGATTAAAAAGAAACCAAAGGAAGACATCTACCGCGAACCAACCGAGTAAAATAAAGAGAGGGTTAGGATAATCCTAACCCTCATAAATAACCTTATCTTCACTTTTGTCTCCGTCGTCGCTCTTTGAGAATTTGCTCAAGTCGTCTATCCTTCTCTTCCTCGCTTTCTTCCCTCGTTTCTTCCTTCTCTGGAGGACTTTTTTTGCCTCCGACTTTTCCAAGCAGGCTAGCTATCCCAGCGGATATTAAACCTCCTCCTTCAACTCCGTGGATGCTCAACACTTGCTTTGAAGCTTTACCTCTCTCTGTTTGGATCGTATCCGCGGCCTCACGAGCAGACATACCCAAATTTATAAACCTCTTGGTTTGTTCTTGGACAAACTCTGACTCTATTTTCTCTCCCCTTCTTTCTTGTTGCTCTTTCGCATAGGCCTCAGCAGCCCTCGCCAACTCTCCCTGCTCTTTCACTCTACCTACATTGAACCGCGAGATACGAATTCCCAAATCAGCCACATCTGGAAGACCATTAGTCCGAAGCTCTTGCTCTACACTAGGTTCCAATATATCCTTCCCGGTGAGCTTCTTCACTAACCTTCTCTTTAGCTCACCAGTACTAAAGGTGACTCCTTCCCAGTCATAGTCATGCCCCATCTCTCTAATATCTTCGGCGATCAGGTCCCTGATGATGTTTTCAACCCCTGGTTCAGCTCCGCTGTTTATGAAAGTTATAAGTCGCTCTCCAGCTTTGTCGCTCGTATAATCAGGGTAATAGGTGAGTGAAATATTCACTAACAGTTCGCCGCCAGCTCGCGGCTTTTTCTCTTCTTTCTTTCCTTTTACTTTCGCCTTCTTTCCTTTCCTGGGGGTCTCTGCTTCCTCCTCCCCGGCTTTAGTCCTTATATCAGGATATACAAAATCCAGATTTGTCTTCTCTACCTTTATCGGGGTCCAGCCGTAAAAGAATGGGAAGAATGGAGCAAAAAGATGCCATCCTTCCTTTTTCACTACCGCTATTCTTTTCCCCCATATCGTCACTAATCCAACTTGAGGAGGGCGGAAAGGAATTTTGCGGAAACCAGCCAGAAAAAACATTAACGCTAGCAGCAGCATCAACCAACCCCAAGCTGAAAAAGGGGTTATAATCATCCACAGAAACACCAATAAAACCAAAATTAGCTTCGGCATTATCATTGCCATCTTTCTACCTCCTAATTTGATTTTTTCTTTCCCTATTTACTTTTTAAAGATTTCTCCAATTAATCTCAGAGACCAAGAATATTCTATTTTCTTGGCACTTATATTTTAGCATACCAATTTGTCTTTGTCAAATTGTCTTTTTAATTTGTTGCTTTGACTTAATTTATGATAAAATAAGAATAAGATGTTTCAATATAATCAAAAAAAGTTCAGGAAATCTTTTAAAGACCTGCCAGAGAAACAGAAAGATACTATTTTGTCAGGAGCAGAAAATGCTATTTCTGATATTTCCAAAAGGTATAAAATTGAAGGAAGAAAGATTCCTCAATTAACTGAACTTGTCAGGAATGTTTTAATGGGGAATTTATCCTCAGAAGAACTTCCAGAAACTTTAGAAAGGGAATTGGAAATAGGGCAAGATAAAGCCCAAAAGATTTCCCAAGAGGTAAACCAATTTATTATCTATCCGATGAAAGGAATGACTCTAAAAGAAACACCGGGCCCGGAAGAAAAAAGAGTATCAAAAAAAGATGTCTATCGCGAAACTATTGAGTAACCTTTATGGAGTTTAAGGTTCCTAAATTTTTAGAGAGGGAAGCTAAAATAGTTGGTCCTTTGACTTTCGTCCAAACTGTTTATTTTGCGGTTGCTGCCGTAATCTTGGTATTTCTCTATTTTGTTCTTCCTACTGTTTGGTTTGCGGTTTGTTTCTTATTGCTGGGAGGAACTGCTTTTAGTTTAGCTTTTGTAAAAATTGAAGGCGTTCCCTTACCCCAGCTATTTTTGCAGTCGTTTGGATATCTCTTCTCCCCAAAAATTTATATTTGGAGGAAAAAAGAGCCCCTGATTCCAATTAAGTTAGTAGAGAAGAAGAGGAAGAAAAAAGAAGTGAAAGAGAGTCCATTAAAAATCTTTCCTAAAAGCCGATTGAAAAAACTTGCTTCAAAAATAGAAATCGGTCTACGCTAAATTATGCCAAAAGTTCCAGCTCAACAATTTTTAGAATTTAGTCAGCTCAGAAATGGAGTAGTTGTTTTAAAGAATAAATCCTTTAGAGGAATCTTAATGGTCTCTTCTTTGAATTTTGACTTGAAATCAGAAGAGGAACAAAGGGCAATTATCTATCAGTTCCAGAGTTTTTTAAATTCTTTGGATTTCTCTTGCCAAATTATTGTTCAATCAAGACGGTTAAATATTACTGGTTACTTTGATAAATTAAAAGAACTTGAGGAAAAACAAGAAAATGAACTATTGAAAGTTCAAACTGCTGAATATCAGAAATTTGTGGAAAGTTTAGTCGAGGAGGGAACAATTATGAAGAAGAATTTTTACGTCATTATTCCCTTCACTCTCTCTGAAGCAGTCGGGATAACTAAAGGTTTACTGAAAGGAGTTCTGCCTACTAAAAAACCTCTCAAAATAACCGAAGAGAATTTCAAAAGATGCCGAAACCAACTTTGGCAAAGAATGGAATTTGTAGCCATAGGGCTCAGGAGATGTGGCTTAACTGCCCTTCCCTTAACTACCCCTGAGTTAATTGAGCTTTTCTGGAGCTGGCACCATCCAAAAGAAGCCGAGGTCGGCTATTATCCAGAAATTTTACCAGAACTTATCAAATGACATGGAGATTCCGTTCCTAAAAAAAGAAAAACCAATTACTAAGTTGGAAATAAAACCTGAAGAAATCAGCATGGAAGATATCATTGCCCCTCCCTCAGTTGAGACAAAACAAAACTACTTAAAGTTGGGGGAGAGGTTTTGTAAATCCTTCTTTGTTTTCTCTTATCCCAGATATCTCTCAACCGGTTGGTTGTCTCCAGCTATCAATTTAAACTATCCTTTAGATCTCTCCCTTCACATTCATCCAGTAGATTCAAGCAAGGTTTTAAAACAGCTTCGAAAAAAGCTAACTGAAATCGAAGCTGAAATTATGGAAAGGGGAGAGAAGGGTCTAATTCGAGACCCAGCTTTAGAAACAGCCCATCAAGATATAGAAAGATTGAGAGAGGATCTTCAAACAGCAAGAGAAAGGGTGTTCAGATTTGGATTGTATATTACTATTTATGGAGACAGTCAAAAAGAATTAAGGAGAATTGAGACCACCTTAAGGTCAATTTTTGAATCGAGGTTGGTCTACGTAAAACCCACCCTTTTCCGAGAAAGGGAAGGTTTTATTTCTTGTATTCCTTACGGTCTTGATCGAATTTTAGTTCACAACCCAATGAATACTGCTCCTTTATCAAGCATTTTCCCTTTTGTTTCTCCAGATTTAAGTGCCAACGAGGGGGTCCTTTATGGCTTAAATCAACACAATAACTCTTTAGTGTTGTTCGATAGATTCACTTTAGAGAATGCGAACTCATGCGTCTTCGGCAAAGCCGGAAGTGGAAAATCTTATGCCTTGAAATTAGAGGTCTTGCGGTCTTTGATGCAAGATGTCTCGATAATAGTAATAGACCCAGAGAACGAGTATGAGTTCCTCTCAGATGCTGTTGGTGGCTCTTTTTTCAGCATTTCTTTAACTTCCCCCAACCATGTCAATCCTTTTGACTTACCGCCTCCACGAGAAGATGAAAGGCCCTCAGATGTTTTGCGCTCAAGCGTCATAAACTTGGTCGGGCTTCTGAGAATTATGCTCGGTGGATTATCACCAAAAGAAGACGCTATTATTGACCGAGCTCTAACTGAAACCTATGCTGCCAAGGATATTACCCCGGAATCCGACCCCTCAAAGTGGAAAGAGAAAATTCCTTTGATGTCAGATCTTGAAACTGTTCTTTCCGGAATGGAGGGAACAGAATCTTTGGTCCAAAGATTAGGAAGATTCACCAGGGGAAGCTATGCTGGATTTTTCAACCAACCCTCCAATATCTCAATGGATAATAAATTCGTGGTTTTTGGGATAAGAGATATGGAAGAAGAATTAAGGCCTATGGCAATGTTTGTCATCTTGAGATATATCTGGAATATTGTTCGAGCCACTATGAAAAAGAGAATTTTATTGGTTGATGAGGCTTGGTGGATAATGCAAACCGAAGATGGTGCTTCATTTTTGTTTGGGATTTGCAAGAGAGCTAGGAAATACTGGTTAGGGGTTTCAACTATCACCCAAGATGTAAACGATTTTATGAAATCAGAATATGGCCAACCAATTATTACTAACTCTTCTCTCCAACTTCTGATGAAACAAAGCCCAGCAACTATTGATGTTGTTCAAAAGGCCTTCAATTTAACCAATGAGGAAAAATATCTTTTGTTGGAAACTGCGGTTGGGGAGGGAATTTTTATTGCCGGAACAAAAAGAGTAGCCCTGAAAATGGTTGCTTCTTATGCTGAAGACCAAATCATAACAACCGCTCCTGAGGAGGTTTTGAAAGCAAGAAAAGCTAAAAAAGCCAAGAAGGGGTTAGAAGAATAAAAAATGCCAGAAGAAGCAATAACTGAAAAAGAAACACCTAAAGAAGAAACACCCGAAGAAACAGAAGGAGGAGCTCTTTTTACTCCAGAGGGGGTTTTGATGTTGTGCATAGCAGTTATGCTTGATTTGATAGGGCTTTTTTTATTTATCTTAAGCCTTTTTGGGATCGGAATACCACTTTCCTTTATTTTGGATATAATAGGCCTTGTTATTATTGGAACTTGGATGTTTCTTAGGTCTGGCAGGATAGGAATGACCAAAAAAGCAGCAAAAGTGTCCAGAAAATTTTTGAAAAGATTGGGGCTTGCTTTTTTGGGAGAAGTAATCCCTTTTTTTGGCGATATTGCT
>JAHCRD010000002.1 GCA_020148085.1 Patescibacteria group bacterium
AAAGGACCAGGTTTGGACAGGCAGATTCGACCTTCCCGCGGGTGCTCGAATTCTTCAGGTAGAAGAGTTGATCACTACCCTAAAAACTACAAGGGCTGTCAAAGAGGAAATCTTAAAAGCTAATCCAGAAGTGGATTTTCTGGGAATGGACGGAAAAACATTAGTGGCAACAGCTGTCCATCGACCAGCAATGCTGGTGGAATATCCTGATTATAAGGTTATCCCACTAATGGAACTTGAGATCCATAACTGGGAACCAGAAGAGTGTTCTCTTTGTAAAGAAGGCTCTAAAGCTCTGGAACCGAAACCGAACTGGCAAGAATTTCGAAAGTATACACAGATGAAGAAATAAAGAAAAGGTGCCAAAGGCACGAGGGCCCACCGGATTCGTTCTGGTGGGCCGCTTTCGTTACTTTAGAAACTCTCTTTAATGCCCTTGACAGAAATCATTATTTATGCTATGTTTTTAATATCCAAGTTGGGCAATGTTCATTCCTGAAGTCAAAAAAGAGTGGACGTCTCAATTTGAATAATTTGCTATTTAAAAAGAAAGGAGGATAGGAATATGCCATGCGAAAGTTGTAAACATGATGAAGCTACTTGCAGTCTGGATACTTCTCAGGGTCCCCCATATCGACTATGTACGGTCTGTCTTTACAAACTGGTGAATTATTGCCTTTCTCCTGCTGAATATTTTAGACTGAGGAAAGGAAGACAGAATCTCCAGACAACAGATGGTTATGAGTTTTACTTAGGCACTGATTTTTATGATCCAGAGACTGGGGAGGCATTACAACCAAAATGCCTGGAAAAATTCCGATTCCCAAAAAGGAGGTAAAGTTATGGGAAGAGTGTTTTCGTTCGATGAGAAAAATGCCCGGAGGATAAAGTCACTTGGTCTTGGAGATATTATTATTCTCCAGGATACAAACGGAAAAGATGTGGTAGCAATAAAGGTGGGCGTTGAGAATCCTGACATGGTACACCTCGAATTTCCCAAGAATTATTTCGCTCAGGTCAATTACCAACGCGGAGAGAAAATTGGGGTTGAAGGGCTCGATCTCAGCGGAGCCGATTTCAAAAAGTAATTCACGCCGGAAAAACTACAAGAGAGTAGGGGGTCAGGAGCTTCGGTTCCTGGCCCATCTTTTTTCTTAAATAGAGGATTTGAAGTAATCACCAGAACTAATTTTTGGTGATTTTTTTATTGATTTATCCCCAGTTTTTTGCTTGTTTTTCACTCAAAATTGAGGTAAAATAGAAGAATGATATGGACCTGAAAAAGCTGAAAATTGAGGCGGAAAAAGAGATAAAAAAGGCAAAAAATCTGAAAAATTTGAACAAGGTTTTCAAGAAATATTTAGGTAAAAAGGGAGAGATTGCTAAGGTTTTTAATTCTTTAAAAAAACTTTCAGAAGCTAAAAGAAAAAAATTGGGAAAAGAAGCAAACTTGGTTAAAGCTGAAATTGAGAAAATGATAAGAAAGAAATCAAAAGAATTGAGAGAGAAAGCAAGAAAAGTCCGACTTAAAAAAGAAAGAATTGATGTTACAAGACCGGGCAAGAAAGTGGAAATTGGGCACTTGCATCCTTTAACTTTGGTTCAAAGAGAAGTTTTGGAAATCTTTCAATCAATGGGATTTTCTGTAGTTTTGGGTCCAGATATTGAAACAGAATGGTACAATTTTGACGCTTTAAATATTCCCAAAGACCATCCGGCCAGAGATTTTTGGGACACATTTTGGCTAAAGCCAGAAACTCAAAAGTCAAAAGTCAAAACTCAAAAGTTATTACGGACGCACACGTCGCCGGTTCAAATCCGCTATATGGAAAAACATAATCCACCATTGAGAATTATTGTGCCAGGAAGATGCTTTCGACACGAGGCAACCGATATTTCTCATGATATTCAGTTTTATCAGCTTGAAGGATTAGTGGTTGACAAAAATATTTCAGCCGCTAACTTCAGAGCAATAATTGAAGAATTTTTAAAGAGATTTTTCAAAATTAAAATTGAAATTCGATTAAGACCAAGCTTTTTCCCATTTACCGAACCAAGTTTTGAAATAGATGTCCGGAGAGGAAAAGGGAAATGGGTTGAGATGATGGGAGCGGGAATGGTTCATCCAAATGTTTTTAAATTCTCTCGTTTAAATCCAAAGAACTGGCAAGGATTTGCTTTTGGCATAGGTTTGGATAGATTAGCAATGCTCCGCTATAAGATTAACGACATCAGATTATTTTATTCAGGAGATTTACGTTTTTTGAAACAATTCTAAAAGTTTATGTTATTTTCTTACAACTGGCTGCGAGATTACATAAAAGGCAAGACACCTACTCCTGGAAAGTTGGCAGAACTTTTGACCATGCACAGTTTTGAGGTGGAAAGCGTTGCGAGAAAGGGCAAAGATTTCGTCTTGGATATTGATATTTTGCCAAACCGAGCGCCCGATTGTTTTTCTCATCTGGGAATAGCTCGCGAGAGCGCAGCTCTGGAAATTCCCAATTTTCAATTACCAATTTCCAAACTAAAAGAGGATAAAAAGCTTAAGGCAAAAGATTTTGTTGAAGTGGAAGTCAAAAATAAAGAAGATTGTCCGAGGTATACCGCAAAAGTAATTTCAGGGGTAAAAGTGGCTTCAGCACCAAAATGGATCCAAGAAAGATTGAAGGCCTGCGGGCTTCAATCAATTAATAATATCGTTGACACCACCAACTATGTAATGTTAGAGACCGGCCAACCGATTCATGCTTTTGATCTTGATAAAGTGGGTAAAAAAATTATTGTTAGAAGGGCGAAAAAAAATGAAAAAATAAGAGCTTTAGATGATAAAACTTATAAGTTAGACAAAGATATTTTAGTGATAGCTGACCAAAAAAGGCCTATTGCCATTGCTGGAATTAAGGGAGGAGAAAGGACGGCTATTGATAAAAAAACAAAAAATATAGTTATTGAAGCAGCTAATTTTAACCAGAAAGTTGTTCGTCAAGGTTCCAAGAAGTTAAAACTAAAAACCGATGCTTCCTGGCGGTTTGAAAACGGAATTGACCCCAATCTAATTGATTTTGTCCAGGAAAGAGTTGTTGCACTGATTCAAAAAATAGCTGGGGGAAAAGTAGCCCGAGGATTAGTTGACTTTTATCTAAATAAAGTCCGGCCTAAGAAAATAAATCTTGATTTAAATTATGTTGAGAAATTATTGGGTCTGAAAATTCCCAAACAAAAAGTGCTGAAAATTTTAAAAAGTTTAGGTTTCAAGCTCTCGGAAGTTGGCTCTCAGAAGATTATGGTGGAGGTTCCAACCAGAAGGTTGGATATCTCAATTCAAGAAGATTTAATTGAAGAGATAGGAAGAATTTATGGGTTCCAAAATATTCCCTCGGTCTTTCCTCAAGCAGCCTTGATTTCTCCCGAGAGAAATGAAGAACTTTTTTGGCAGAAAAATATAAAAGATATTTTAAAAGAAGCAGGATTTTCTGAGGTTTATAATTATTCTTTCATAGGAGAAAAGGAAAAAGGGATTTTCGGTTGGCGAGAACGTGAGTTAGTAGAATTGGAAAACCCAATAAGTTCTTTTAATAAGTATTTAAGACCAAGTTTAATTCCAAACTTGTTAAGAAACATCAAGGAGAATTTAAAATATTTTGATGAAATAAAACTTTTCGAACTAGGAAAAATATTTAAACGATTCAAGATTCAAGAAAAAAAGATGTTGGCTGGGGTTTTGACGAGAAAGGGTATAAAAGACGAAGGTTTTTACGAGTTAAAAGGGGTGGTTGATTCTTTGCTCAACAAATTGGGGATAAGTAATATTTGGTATGATGAATATCAGCCAACGCCTGAGGAATCGAAACTTGCAATTTGGCATCCAAAAAAATCTGCTGAAATTAAAATCAACGGAGAAGAAATTGGATTTCTAGGTGAAGTCCACCCTAAGATTATAGAAAATTTGGAAATTGGACACCACCCAACCGCCACCCCGAGGGTTTTTGTTTTTGACCTTGATTTTCAAAAATTGCTAAAGCTTGCTTCAGAAGAACATGAATATCAACCAATCTCTGTTTATCCAGCGGCCATCAGAGATTTAGCGATTTTAGTTCCTCAAGGAACAAAGGTTGTTGAAGTATTAAATAAAATAAATGCTGGAGGAGGGAAGTTAGTTCGGGATGTTGACCTTTTTGATGTCTATAGGGGAGAAGGAATTCCAGAGGGAAAAGAAAATTTCGCTTTCCACATAATTTATCAAGCTGAAGACCGAACTTTATCTTCCCGAGAAATTGATAAAATCCATCGAAAAATAATTAAAGCCCTGGAAGAAAATCTAGGCTGGGAAGTCCGGAAATGAAAAGTGAAAAGTGAAGAATGCAAAATTACAATTAAAAATTTAAAATATGCCACGCAAAAAAACAACAACTAAAAAACCAACTAAAAAAAGAGTATCACGAAAGAAAACCTCGGATTATGAAGCCAAGGATATTTATGTTTTGAAGGGTCTTGAGCCAATCCGCAGAAGACCCGGGATGTATATTGGCTCAACCGGTCCCGAAGGTTTGCACCACCTAATCTGGGAATGCGTCGATAATAGTTTGGATGAAGCGATTATGGGCTATTGTAAAAATATTGAGGTTCGTCTCCTGAAAGATAATAGAATAAAAGCAATAGATGATGGTAGGGGAATTCCAGTTGAGAAGCATCCTCAGACAAAAAAGTCAGCTCTTGAAACCGTGATGACAACTTTGCATGCTGGTGCTAAATTTGGTGGCAAGGCCTATCAGGTTGCTGGAGGTCTGCACGGAGTTGGAATTTCAGTAGTTTGTGCCCTAAGTCGCTACATGAGAGCTGAGGTCTGCCGGAAGGGAGTAAAGTATGCTCAAGAATATTCTCGAGGTAAAGCCAAAACCAAAGTTAAGAAAGTTGGAAAATGCAAAAAGCCAGGGACTACTATAGTTTTTGAGCCAGATCCAGAAATCTTTAAAGAGATTAAATTTAATCTGAAAAGTGTTTTAAATCATCTTCGCCAACAGGCCTATCTAACCCCTGGCGTTAAAATAACTGTCCATGATGGACGAGTTTCTCCTCCCTTCCCTTACAATTTTTATTTTGAAGGAGGATTACGCTCTTATATAAAATATTTAGTAGCAGGCGCCGAGCCTCGCCATCCTCATATTTTTTACACCAAAGGTGAAAAAGATAAAGTTATAGTTGAGATTGCTTTCCAATATGCTGGAGAAATGGAATGCCAGGAAGAAGGATTTGCTAACAACATCTTTACCGGAGAGGGGGGAGCCCATCTTACTGGTTTCCGAACCGCTTTGACTCGGGCTTTAAATGACTATGCCAGAAAGAATGGATATCTTGACAAGAAAGAGGAGAATTTTACTGGCAATGATGTTAGAGAAGGATTGGTGGCAGCAATTTCGGTAAAATTGAAAGAGCCTCAATTTGAAGGCCAAACCAAAGCCAGGTTGGGGAATCCTGAGGCTAAAACCATAGTGGACAGTGTTTTTTCTGAGGCCTTGACTGATTTTTTAGAAAAAAATCCTCAAGATGCTAAAGCCATCATTGAAAATTGTCTTTTAGCTTCGAGGGCCAGAAAAGCAGCAAAAGCTGCCAGAACCACTGTCTTGAGAAAGGGAGTTTTAGAAGGTTTAACACTTCCTGGAAAATTAGCTGATTGTTCCTCGAGAAATCCTGAGGAATCCGAGCTTTATCTGGTGGAGGGCGATTCGGCCGGAGGAAGTTGTAAGATGGCTCGTGATAGAAGATTTCAAGCGATTTTGCCCTTAAAAGGAAAAATTTTGAATGTCGAAAGAGCAAGATTAGATAAAATTTTAACTTTCAAGGAAATAAAATCTTTAATCATTGCTTTAGGAACAGCTATCGCCCAAGATTTTGACATCCAAAAACTGAGATATCACAGAATTATAATAATGACTGATGCCGATGTTGATGGTGCCCATATTAGAACATTGCTTTTAACTCTCTTTTTCAGAAATTTCCGAGAAGTTATTGAGAATGGTTATCTTTACATTGCTCAACCCCCACTTTATCGAATTCAATCAGGAAAAAAAGTTCAATACGCTTACATCGAAGCTGACAAAACTGAAATTTTAAACTCTTTTAAAAAAGAGAAAAAAGCCTCTGTTTCTATCCAAAGATACAAAGGGTTGGGAGAAATGAATCCAGACCAACTTTGGGAGACAACTATGAATCCTGAAAATCGGATATTATTGAAAGTGACAATTGAAGACGCTAAAACCGCCGACCACATTTTTGACATTTTAATGGGTAAAGAGGTTTTACCGAGAAAAAAGTTTATCCAGGTACATGCCAAAAAGGTGAAGAACTTGGATATTTAAGTGAAGGCTTGACAAACTCACCAATGGGCTTTAATATTGAAATTAGAGCCCCAGGAGGGCTTTTTTAAAAAGAATGGAAAATTTTTTTGCCAAAATTAAAACCTTTTTTAAAGAAGTTTGGACCGAAGCCAAAAAAGTTGACTGGCCAACTCGCTCTGAGACCTTCAGATACACTTTGATTGTCATTGGAATTTCTGCGGCTGTTGCTGCTTTTTTGGGAATTTTAGACTTTGGATTTGTTAAGATTTTAGGAAAATTCATTTTTTAAGCTATAAAACAGCCCATATAGGAAGGGGGGCGGGGGAACCGCAGGTGCCCCCGTGTAGGAAAACAGGGAGGCCGCAGGCCGAAGGGCACCTGCCGAAAGGCAGGAAGAGGGCGAGCGACCTTACTCTGTGATACCACTATGCCAAGACAAAGAGTAAAACAAGGAAGAAATTGGTATGTTCTCCATACTTATCCCGGAGAAGAAGATGCCGTAGCTCGAAATTTAAAACAACGCATCGAAAGTTTAGGTATGGAAGATAAAATCTTCAATGTTTTAGTTCCAAAAGAAAAAAAGATTAAAATTAAAAATGGCAAAAGAAAAGTTATTGAAGAGAGAATTTACCCCGGCTATGTTCTGGTTGAAATGATAGTCACTGATGACTCTTGGTACGTGGTAAGAAATACCCCCCGGGTTACCGGGTTCATCGGAGCAGGAACTACCCCGGTTCCTGTCTCTCCAAAGGAAATAGATATTCTTAAAAAAAGAATGGGAGTTGAAGCTCCTCAATACAAGATTGATGTCACTCTTGGAAGTTTAGTTAGAATTACTGATGGCTCTTTCAAAGATTTTGAAGGAAAAGTTTCAGAAATAGACGAAGAGAGGGGGAAAATCAAAGTTTTAGTAAATATCTTTGGAAGAGACACCCCGGTTGAAGTTGATTCACTGCAGGTTAAGAAGCTTTAATTATAAAGGAGTCCGTGAGATAGGAGAGGGGTCGGGAGAACCGCAGGTGCTCCCGTGTAGGACGCCACCCACCCACCACCCTATATTAAAAACCGAGGGTTTTTAAGGAGCGGTGTTAGCGCGATTGCTGAAGGCAATCGTCGCGTGCCGCGACCTGACTCCCAGTTACCATTATGCCCAAAAAAATAGCAGCAATAGTAAAACTACATATCCCTGCTGGCAAGGCAACTCCGGCTCCGCCTATAGGTCCAGCTTTGGCTCAGCATGGAATAAATATCGGCGATTTTTGTCAGAAATTTAACGATACCACCAAAAATCAGCAGGGTTTTACCATTCCAGTAGAAGTTACAATTTTTGAAGATAGAACCTTCAGCTTTAAATTGAAAACTCCTTTAACTTCCGAATTAATAAAAAAAGCAGCTGGTATTGAAAAAGGCTCTGGGGAGCCAAATCGGAAAAAAGTTGGCAAGATTACTAAAGCTCAATTAAGAGAAATTGCCCAAAAGAAAATGTCCGATTTAAATACCAAAGATATTGAAAGGGCGATGAAAATAGTTGAAGGCACAGCCAAGAATATGGGAATTGAAATTAAAGATTAACAAAATCTATGAATTACAAAAATATATTATTAATTATTGGATTTGTTATCTTTTTAGGAGTTATTTTGTTTTTTGGCACCAATTTTTTAGAGAAAGCTCCTCAAGCATCCTTAAGTGAAATTGCTCAAAACAAGGTTTTGTATATAATTAATAAAGGGGATGGAGAGACTGAGGAATATCAAGTAGCAATTTCGAAGAATTCAACTGTTTTTTCTTTATTAAAAGAGATTTCTCAAAGAGAGGATTTTGAGGTCTCATCGAGTTTCTGGGAAGGTATGGGTGTTTTTGTTGAAAGCATTGATGGATTAAAAAATGGGACCGAAGATAAATATTGGCAATATTTTGTTAATGATAAATTAGGAGAGGTAGCAGCTGACAGAAGAACGATAAAGGAAGGGGATAAAATTGAGTGGAGATTTGAAGTTCCACCTCAATTTTAAAAATATTTTAATACTTTTTAATTCTTATGCGAAAAACAAAGATTTTAGCAGCCCTTCTTCTTATCTTTTTTGGGGTAATTGGACGGCTTTTAATAGTTGAGTTTATCAAAATTCCTAATTTAGAGATTATTACTTCTTTTTCCCTAATAGCTGGAGCAATGTTGGGAGGAATTTTTACTTTTCTTGTTCCCTTAAGTATTATTGCTCTGACTGATATCTATTTCGGCAACACATTTATTTTAATTTTTACCTGGTCAGCTTTTGGGATTATTGGAATTTTTGGCAGATTGCTAAAAAAAAGAAAATCTTTTAACTTCCGTTTTATTTTTGAGATGACCGGAATGGGTGCAATTTCTTCTTTGTTTTTTTATCTTTATACTAACTTTGGCTGGTGGGTTCTTGCAGGTATCTATCCTCTAACTTGGCAGGGGCTGATTCATTGTTATATAATGGGATTACCATTTCTAAGAACAAATTTATTAGGTAATCTTTTCTTAGTGCCCCTTTTTACTTTTTCAGCTCTGCTTGTTTGGAGATATTATCCAGTTTTTAAATCTGAATTTTTAAATATCTTTAAAACAAGATATAAATATGATTCTTTCAGATAATGACATAAAAAAATATATTAGGGAAGGAAAAATTAAAATCAAACCCAAGCCCAATTTTAAAGAACAGTTAGGACCTTGTTCTTTAGATTTGCATTTAGGCAATGTTTTTAAGACCTTCAAACCCTCTCAATATCCCTATTTAGACATTAAAAGAAAGGTTAATTTTGAGGAATTTATGGAAGAAGTGAAGATAGAAGATGGAGCTCCTTTCATTTTGCAACCAAAAGAATTTGTTTTGGCAATAACAAAAGAGGAGTTCTCTTTGAGTAATGATTTAATGGCCCGGCTTGATGGCAGAAGTTCTTTAGGGAGATTGGGAGTGGTAGTTCATTCAACCGCTGCCCGCTTTGACCCTGGCTGGCGAGGAAAAGGGGTGATGGAACTTGGTAATTTGGGAGTTATGCCAGTTGTCTTATATTCTGGGATGCGAATTTGCGCTTTAACCTTTGAAACGCTCTCCACTCCCTGCCAGACCCCTTATTTAAAAAAGAGAGCCCAGAAATACGGTAAACAAAAACTT
Organism: Patescibacteria group bacterium; assembly: GCA_020148085.1. Lineage (GTDB taxonomy): Bacteria > Patescibacteriota > Minisyncoccia > Minisyncoccales > CG1-02-41-26 > JAHCRD01. The sequence continues at coordinate 9,479 of JAHCRD010000002.1, forward strand.
CCCAGAGCTAGCAAAATAAATCAGGAATTTAAAAAATAATTGACCCCTCATGGAAGAAGACCTTAAAAATTGGCCTCCAGTTGAAGGAAGGTATAAAGTGGGCAACAAGAATTCTTCAATTGCTGTTTGTACTAATGCCACGGTTGAGGGAATTGAATTGGATATGAAAAAAGTAGCAATCTCTGGAAAGTGTGTTACCGAAAACATTGGGATTGAGAAGTTGATACAAAATATCGTTTCAAATCCCTATATTAGATTTTTAATTCTTTGCGGAAAGGTTTCCAAGGGTCATTTCGTGGGTCAGACAATCATCGCTTTAAAAAAAAATGGAATTGACAAGGATAAAAGAATTGTTGGAGCAAAGGGAAACACGCCTTATTTAAAGAACATTGATAAAGAATTGATTGAGAGGTTCAGAAAACAAATTACCCCAGTAAATCTTACCGGAGAAACCAATTCTCAAAAAATTGAAAAGGTAATAGATGAACTTTTGAGGAGTAAACCTGCAGAATTTAAGGCTGAAGCAATTAAAATTAAAAAAATTGAAGAGATAGAAGCTAAAGCTTGCCCTGAATGGATTCCCGACCCCAAGGGATTTTTTGTTGTCTCAATTGATAGAACAAGAAACAAGCTATTGGTTGAACATTATCAAAATAATAAATTAAAAAATAAGATAATCGGAGATTCAGCCGAAGAAATTTGCAAGACAATCGCTAACCTCGATTTAATAGGGGATTTTGAACAAAAATTGGAACACTCAATGTATTTAGCCAGAGAGCTGACAAAAGCCGAGATTGCCCTAAAAAATAACTTAGATTACGAGCAAGACAATGAGATTAAAATAAGAAAGACCAAAAAGGAAACTGAAACAAAGGAAAAACCAGCCTCTACAGATGAGTATGGCTGGTTTGACTAAATTATGTACGAGACAAGGATCATTACTGCTGAAACTTTAGGCGAGGCTTGGGAAAAAGCTTGTTTTCTAATAATGAAAGAGGGACACACCCGCTATGTCCAGGCTCCAGAGTACCAAATAGAAACAAAAGATTTACCTTTAATGATTAAGGTTTCCCAGCCCTTTTCCGAACCTCGATTAAGCAATAAGACAAATACCACCAGAGAGTTAGCTGAAGATTATGCCAAAAAGTTTTTAGAAGGCTCTGGAAAAGAAAATGAAAACAGTTTTGATTATACCTACTTTTCCAGATTAAGATGTTACCCCGATTGTAAAGTAAGGGCTTTCTTGCCAAGCGTCACCGATTCAGAGGAAGAATTAGCTGAGGCAGTAAAAAAGATTTCTCCTGATGGAAAATGCCAAGTTCAGCGAATTGACCAGGTAGAGAAAGCAATTAAGATTTTTAAGAAAGACCCAACTCGCCGAACAGTTGTCATGCACACCTGGATTCCTTTTCGGGACTTAATGAAATTCGGTCCCAAAAGAGAAGATACTTCTTCCCCCTGTGTTCTTTTGTTTTATCCTCAGTTGGTAGATGGGAAATTGCATATGTTTGTTGTGATGAAGACCAATGATTTGTATAATGCCTGGCCAGAAAATGCTTATGCCTTCACTTTCTTACAAAAATACATGGCTGATGAACTTGGGGTAGCCACTGGAACTTATACCCATTTCTCAGTCAGCATGCATATCTACAAAGATATGTTTGAGGAAGTAAAAAAGAAATTTAATTCATGAGCCAAAATCCTTATCCGGGAAAATTTATTGTTTTTGAGGCCTTGGATGGTTCAGGGGTGAGCACCCAGATTGAGTTATTAATTAAATATTTGAAAGAGAAGAAAATAAAGGTTCACCTAACTGCAGAGCCCACTCGATACCTTATTGGTGGGCTTATTAAAAGTTGGCTCAGCAATGATTGGAAAAGCACTCCTGAGTGTTTGCAGCTTTTATTTACTGCTGACAGGGCTTACCATCTTGAGAAAGAAATAATCCCTTTACTCAAAAAGGGAATTACAGTAATTTCTGATAGATATCTTTTTTCAACCTTGGCTTACGGAGTATTAGAAATAAAAGATAGGCAATGGCTTTTTGATATAAACAAGAAGTTCATTTTACCAGATTTCACCATCTTTTTAGATGTTTCCCCTGAGATTTGTGTTGAAAGAATAAAGAAATCCCGGTTTTCTATTGAGCTTTTTGAAAGCAAAGAAAAATTGAGAGAAGTCCGTAAAAATTATCATGAGATTTTTAAAAAATTTAAAAACATTTATATCATAAATGGGGAGGAGCCCATCAAAGAAGTTTTTAATGAGATTAAAAAGATTATAGCTGAAGAACTTAAAACATGAAAAACATTGCTAAAGTCATTGACCACACTAATATAAATCCAACAGCCACCGAAAAAGATATTAGGAAAACCTGCAAAGAAGCGAAAAAATATAAATTTCGGGGAGTTTGTGTCAATCCGGAATGGATAAAGTTGGTAAAAGAGATGCTCAAAGGCACAGGGATTAAAGTGGTGGTACTCATTGATCCACCAATGGGTTTGAGCCCTCATTTTAAAAGAGTTGAACTTTGTAAAAATGCAAAGAAAGATGAAGCAGATGAATTGGATATTGTAATGAATATCATTGATATGAAATACGAAAGATATAAAGATGTTTTAGAGGACTTAAAAGAAATTTGTCGGATTTTACCAACCAAAGTAATTATTGGTTCTGGCTACTTAACCGATACAGAGATTAAAAAAGCTTCTGAAATAGTTAAAAAAGCAGGGGCTTTTTGTGTGAAAACAGCGACTGAGAAAGACCCCTTAGAGCACATTGAACTAAAAGAGAAAGCAAAGCATCTCGGAATTATGAAAAAAGCAGCTCCGGGATTGAAAATTAAAGCCTCAGGGAAAATTAGAACTTATAAAAACCTCTTAATGATGGTTGAAGCTGGCGCAGATATTATAGGGACAAGTTCAAGTGTTAAGATAATGCAAGGATATAAGAGACGAAAAAAGTAATATGGACTACCAACCAACAATTGGGCTTGAAATTCATATTGAGCTCAAAACAAACTCAAAGATGTTTTGCACTTGCCGCAACGATCCTGATGTAAAACACCCGAATGTAAACATATGCCCCATTTGCATGTCCCACCCAGGGACGCTTCCAGTAATTAATAAAAGAGCTATTGAATTAGTAATAAAAACTGCTTTAGCTTTTAATTGCCAAATTCAAAAAAATATCCATTTTGAAAGGAAAAACTATTTTTATCCTGATTTACCAAAAGGATACCAAATCTCCCAGTATGTTGCTCCAATTGGTAAAAATGGATATCTTGAAATTTCAAACGGAGAGCCAAAGCGGATACGAATAGAACGAGTTCATCTTGAAGAAGATACTGGAAAGTTAATTCATCCCGAGGGAAAAGATTATTCCTTGGTAGATTTTAATCGGGCGGGAATTCCTCTAATGGAGCTTGTTACCGAACCTGACTTGAGTTCAGCTCAAGAAGCAAGAAAATTTGTCCAGGAATTGCAATTAATTTTAAAGTATCTTGGAGTTTCTGAAGCTAATATGGAAAAAGGAGAGATGAGAGCGGAAGTAAACATAAGTTTACTTCCTCAAAATAAAAAAGTTCCACTGATCCACACAGCAAAAATAAAAAATAAAAAATTAGGAACGAAAGTTGAGATAAAGAACTTAAATTCCTTAAGGGCAGTGGAAAGAGCGATTAAATATGAAATAAAAAGACAAAATGAAGTATTGGAGAGGGGAGAAAAAGTGGTTCAAGAGACAAGGGGCTGGGATGAGAAAAAAGAAATAACTTTATCTCAAAGAGAAAAGGAAGAAGCTTATGATTATCGCTATTTTCCAGAGCCCGACCTCCCACCCTTAAATTTCAATGAAGAATTTTTGCAACAAATTAAATCAGAAATTCCGGAACTCCCTCTCGGGCGAAAAGAAAGGTTTAAGAAAGAATATTCTGTTTCTACCAAAGAAATAGAACTTTATGTTTCCCAGAAAGATTTGGGGGAGTACTTTGAGAAAGTTATTTCGGAATTAAGTAATTGGGTTAAAGCAAAAAAACTTGAAAAAAAGACATCAGAAGGTGAGTTTAAGAAATTAGTTAAATTGGCTTCAAACTATATCTCAACCGACCTCCAAGGTCTTTTGAGAGAAACTAAAGTTACTGGTGAAGATTTCTTAATCACTCCGGAAAACTTTGCTGAATTTGTCAGCATGATTTATACTGGCGAAATTTCAAGTAAGATTGCAAAAATTATCTTAAAAGAAATGTTTGGCACTGGAGCTGATCCTTCTCAAATTATTGAAGAGAAAGGACTGCGCCAAATAACTGATGAGCGGGAACTTGAAAAAATTATTAAAAGTGTGATTGATAAAAACTCAAGCCCGGTTGAAGATTATAAAAAAGGAAAAGAAGCAGCATTACAGTTTTTGGTTGGTCAGGTTATGTCTAGAACTAAAGGAAAAGCAAACCCAGAAAAAGTAAACAAAATATTAAAAAAATTACTGGGTAAAATATGAAAGACCTTGTTTTAGAGGCAGTTTTTGGAGAAAATAAAAAAAGAGCTCAAGAGAAGATAAAAAAAAGAGCTCAGCAAAAAGGTATTTTTTTATCTTCTACCCAAAAACTCTATGAAAAAATAGCAAAAGGGGAATACAAGGGATTTACTGTTCCTGCTTTTAATATCCGGACTTTAACCTTTGATATCTCAAGAGCACTTTTTCGAGCAGCAAAAAGAGAGAAAACTGGAGCATTTATTGTTGAATTAGCGAGGTCAGAGATGGGTTACACAGAACAATCACCTGAACAATACATAGCTTGTGTTTTGGCTGCAGCAATTGAAGAAGAATTTAAGGGGTTTCTTTTTCTTCAGGGCGACCATTTTAAGCCAAATCCTGGAAAATTAGAAGATTTAATTAGGAAGGTGATTGAAGCTGGTTTTTATAACATTGATATTGACTGTTCGGCCTTACCCTTAAAAGAAAATTTCACTCAAACCGCAAAATTCACCTCAATCATCAGAAAATTAGAGCCAAAAGGATTAACAATCTCAGTGGGTGGAGAAGTAGGGCAAATAGGTGGTAAAAACACCACTTTAGAGGAACTCCAGGGATTTATAGCTGGCTACAATGAAGAACTTTTACATTTTGGCAAACTCAAGGGCTTAATTAAAATTGCTGTTCAAACTGGAACTTCCCATGGTGGAATTTTACTTCCTTCGGGAAAATTCAAAGTTCCAGAAGCAGATTTTAATACTTTAACTGAACTCTCTCAAGAATCTAAAAAATATGGAATGGCAGGAGCTGTTCAACACGGTGCTTCAACTTTGCCAGAAAAATATTTTGAAAGATTCCCTGACACCGGAGCTTGTGAGATTCATTTAGCCACCATCTTTCAAAACATAATTTACGACAGTCCCTATTTTCCTCAGGAATTGAGAGAAAAAATATATACTTGGCTGAGAAATAAATTTTCAGGAAAGAGAAAATCTAAAGAAACAGACACACAATTTTTATACAAATTCAGAAAAAAAGCTTCAGGAATTTTCAAAAAAGAAATCTGGAACATTCCCCAAAAAAACATTGATGAAATTTGTGAAACACTGGAAGAAAAATTTATTTTCTTTTTTCAAGAATTAAATGTTTCTGTTACCTCAGATTTAATCAAAAAAATTTATTCTAAATAAAATATCTATTGATCTTTAACAAAGGGGGTGGAAAGATTGACAGTCGAAGTGAAGGAGATTAGCGAGACAAAAGAAAGGGAGTTTTTGAGATGGATAGATTTAGCGAAAGTTGGCTGGGGTTTGAAAGTGAATTATGATAAAAATCCTATTCACCGAATTTGGCAATGGGCTCTGAGATTTATGGAGTTTATCTATCCTGAAGCTATAACTCAATTTGATTTGGATAGGAGAGAGCTTGTAGTTTCTCAGGGATTATCTCAGCTCACTCAGGTAGAGGAGATAGCCCTTGAGGAATACGGATTATTACCACTGAGCTTTAAAGTAAAATTTCCGGTTCCACTAATTGTCCTGAAAAATGAACCTCAGTTGATAAAAATTAAATTTAAATCCCTTGGGGAGAATCGGTTCTCAGTGGAGGTAAGGTATGGATTTGTGGAGTTTGATAATTTCTTCGGAACACCAACAATGGAAAGCTTTTCAGGGCACCCTTTCGTGTTTTGCACTGCCGAAAATCGGGGATCTGGTATTGATGATAAGGTGAGGAAAAAGTTTAAGAAAATTTTAGATGGAAATGGTATTGAGTTAAAAATTGGGCAAAACCAAAGAGAAAGAGATGCATATTGCGAAAGCGTTGATTGTAAAACGACATCTTTCAGAGAGCTCTTTAAAAAGATATATGGAAACGAACACGGTTCTCCTACCTTGGCAGCTGCCCGGATTCCTTCTGATATTGTACCGGCAATTGATAAAGATATTTATAAGGATAGTGACAAGATTGTTCTTTACAGAGAGCAGAGACTCCATTTCAACCAGACAGTCCGATACAGATTAGGGGATAATCTTAGAACGAGAATCTTGGTTACGGAACAGAGAAGAAAAGTGACCAGTATTGATACAGCATTTATAACAGATGATGAGATTCTTTGCTTGGGGAGGTCTCATGTTGCAATAAAACAGAAATAGACAATAAGGAATATAAAAGAGGCGGGTACTTCGTGCTCGCCTCTTAAATTCGACATTTTTTGATAAATTCTTTTATTAATTTTTCTGCATACCTAAAGGGATGGTGGGTGGGTGGCACCCACTTAATTCTTTTATCCTTTTTGAACCATGTCTCTTGTCTTTTGGCGAATTGGAGGGTGTGGGTTTTAATTTTCTCTGCAGTAGCCTCTTTTTTATTTATTTTTCCTTCAAAATAAGGGAGCCATTCTTGGTAGCCAATAGTTTGGAGAGAGGAGATCCAGCCGTATTTTTTGACCAATTTTTTAACTTCTTTTTCAAGCCCTAATTCAATCATTTTATCAATTCTTTTTGAGATTCTTTTTTTTAATTCTTCTCTTGGCAATTTTACCCCGATTTGCAAAACCTCAAAGATTGGTTTTCCTTTCTTTCTTTGTTCAAAAAATGGCTTGCCAGTTACTTCACAGACCTCAATTGCCCGAACTAATCTTCTTTTGTTTTCTTTTTCAATAAACTTCGCTCCTTCAGGGTCTAATTTTTTGTATATTTCAAAAAGTTCTTTTGCTGACTTTTTCTCAAGTTCTTTTCTCAATTTTCTTTGAGGAGTAACTTTTGGAAATTCAATATTATCAACCACGGCCCCGATATAAAGTCCGGTTCCTCCAACCAAAAATGGTAATTTTTCTTTCTTTTGAACATCTTTAATTTTCTCAATTGCCAATTTTTTATAAACCGCCACATTAAATTCCTGATTGGGCTTAACTACATCAATTAAATAATGGGGAATACTTGCCATTTCTTTTTTAGTTGTCTTACCTGTGCCAATATTCATTCCTTGGTAAACCTGTCTTGAGTCAGCCGAAACAATTTCACCATTGAATTTTTTAGCAAGTTTTATTGCTAGAGCCGTTTTGCCTGAAGCCGTTGGCCCTAAAATGACAATAAGTTTTTTCCTTGACATAAAGATTGAAGAAGGTTAAAGTAATTTGATTAGTAATAAAATCAAATAAAAGTTCTTTTAAAAGAAAGGAAGGGAGATATGAGCGGAGAAGAAGTCAAGGCGTTGATTCATAGTTTGGTGCATTTAGATTCGTCAGTTCTTAATTGGTATAGATTAGGAAAAAGCTGGTGGGAAACTTTCTTGATTCTGTGCTTGGTCTGTCTAGGAGGGATAGTTCTTACCTTCTGGCTTATTGATCTTGTGGGACTGACTAGCTTCCTGGAGCGAATTCAAATTATCAGATATTTACAAAAGTGGTATCAAAAAGTGAAGAGTAGATTAGTTAGGAAGCTGGTAGATTTTACACTCAACCACGGATACTTTATAACCTTTCTCTTGAATGTGATTCCAGCTGCTATTCTCTTCACCACCGCCACTATCATTGCAGCAAAATTAACTAAATCTAAATGGGCTTTTTGGTTGATTATTAGTGGCAATGTGGTGAAGGTGTTGATATTAGTGACCTGGACCTATTGGATTGGACATTGGATTTGGCATTTGATAAGATATTTGTTTAAATGAGAGTGTCTATGGTCGAGCTGACTTATAGACACTTTTCTTTTATTGACTTCCCTGAAAGTCCCCATGGCGTGGCATCAATCACTTTTACTTTGACGAATTTTCCAATCAAATTTTTATTACCTTTAAATTTTAGAGTCTTGTAATGAAAAGATTTACCAATTAAAAAGCTATTTTTGTATTCGTTTGGGAGAACCTTTATGGTTTTATCAATATATTTTTTATTTTTAATCAAAGCAGTTTCTTTTAAAATCTCAGTTAAAGTTCTTTCTCTTTGTTTCTTTTCTTCTTTAGGAATATTATCTATCATTTTGATAGCAGCCGTACCCGGTCTAGGAGAATACTGAGCAATATAAGCCATATCATATTTGATTTCCTTAAAGAGTTTAACTGTATTTTCAAACTGTTTTTCAGTTTCTTCAGGAAAACCAACAATAACATCGGTGGACAGGGTGATTTCTGGGATTTTCTTGCGAATTTTTTTAACAAGCTTTTTATAATCTTCAATTTTGTAATTCCGGTTCATTTTTCTTAAAATCTCATTATCTCCTGACTGAACTGGCAAATTCAAATAAGGTGTTACTTTTTCGCATTCAGCCATCGCCCCAATTAGTTCATCAGAAAAATCTTTAGGATGAGAAGAAGTGAACCGAATCCAAAAATCTCCTGGGATATCATTTACCATTGTTAAGAGTCTTGGAAAATTAATATTTTGGAAGATGTAAGAATTGACGTTTTGGCCCAACAACCAAATTTCTTTATAACCATCTTTAACTAATTGTTTGATTTCTGATAAAATTTCTTCAGCTGGTCGGCAAATTTCTGAACCTCGGGTATAAGGAACAACGCAATAAGAACAAAAATTAGTGCAACCAGCAGAAATGGGCACATAGCCAACCGGGAAAGAAGAATACTTGGGCTCAATTTCCAAATAATTCTTAATTCTTAATTCATAATTCTTAATTTTTAACAGTTTGGGCCATTTTGGTAGGTCTCTTATGTTTAAAATATAATCAAAATATTTGGCGAATTTTTTTCTGTCTTTTTTAAGGATACAACCAGTTAATATAGTTTTTAGTTTCTTGTTTTTAGTTTTTAGTTTTTCAAACTTTGACTGGAGACCAAAAACTCTATCAACTGCTGATTGTCTAACTGAGCACATATTAACCATAATCAAATCCGCCCCATTTATTTTTGAGGCTTTTTTGTAGCCAATTCTTTCTAAAACTTGAGCAACTCGTTCACTATCACTCTTGTTCATTTGACATCCGAATGTGATAATAAAATATTTGTTCATATTTTTTTAATCATACTATCTTATAATATTTTGCCCAAAATTAAAAGTGCCCTAAGAATTTTTTGGTACTTTTTCTTAAGGCACTTATCCTCCTGCTGGAGTTTAAAATCTTTTCTCATCCTAATTCTCCTTTCTGATTTTCCAAATCTCTTCTGGATATCTTTCTTTCATATCCCGGAGGTAATTCTTGAACCCCCCTTCGAAACATCTTTCTATCACTTTTTCCATATTCTTAACTACCTCTTTTGGATATCCCCAATTGTGATTGTAGAAATTTTCGATTAGGTGAAATGAAATCCCAGTAAGAAACTCACTGTACCCTTCTCTAATTTTCTTCTTAGCCTTTTTCATTTCTTCTGAATCCTCCTGAGGACCAGCCCGAGCATCAAAAATCCTTGGATCTACTTCTTCATCTTCACATATCTTTGGTACTTTGAGTAGAATATTCTCTCTTAAGTTTTTCATTTAATCCTCCTTTCTCCAGCAGGAGGGTTAAAAAAGAACTCAAATTTATCTCTTGAACCCCTCAATTCTCTTTTTAATTTTTTCTCTTATATTTTCTAATCTTTCCCTGATTTCTGGCCTTTCTCGCAATTCTGATTTGAGATCCTCAAGTATTCCCATTTTATTTTCTGCTTTTCCTCGGATTTTTTCAATATAATCCCTAAATCTCTCCTGAGTTGTGGTAGACATTTGTTCCAATTTCTCTTTTAATGTCCGTAAGGTATTCTCTCGAGCCCCTCTAATTGCTTCTTTGGCGGCTTCGGGAACTTTCTCTTCCAGGTTCTTTAAGATTTGTAAGTTTTTGAAGCTCTTAAATTCACTTCCTTTAAGTTCTCCCAGATTCTTTTCCAGACGTTCTTGGAGTCTTGTTTTTTCTTCCAATTTGTGCATGACCTCACTAAATCTTTCAAGATGCCTTTCTCTCGTTTCTCTTATCCTTTCTTGAACTTGTTCGGGAACTTGTTCCTCTAATTTTTCCAGAATCCTTTGGTGTAGAACCTGATGTTTGGTAAATTTGTCTAAAAACTTCCCAACTTTTGGATTCTCGGTTGCTGTCTCTCTAATTCCGTCGGCTACGGTTTTAATTTTTCCAATTTCTTTATCGTAATTTTCAGCGGCTCTTTTAATAATTTCAGGGTCTTTTAATTTCTCAGCTAATTTTCTTGTTTCAAGAAGCTTTTCTGAGGCAAATCTTAACCTTAAATTTGCTTTGTTAATTGGAGAGAAGGCAAAGAAAGTTCTTATACTTCTTCCCCAATTCTTCAAAAAATAAAAGGGACTGTCTGGCAGTAAGGTTGGCTCTGAAACTTCTAAATCAGAAGCTTCCACAGTTTCGTCGAGGGCTACTTCTTCGTCTGCGGTTGTCTCATTTTTGGGGCTAATAATGATATCTTTGGCTGAATCATCTTCCTCTTGAATTGGTTCATCACGGTCTATTTCTTGAGCCAAAGCAAAAGCAAAAGAGCCAAAAAGGAATATTAAAACGACCGTTAAGAGAGAAATTTTTGTTAGTTTGAACATATTATTACTTTTTCTTTTCTATTTCCATTTTCGCTTTTTCCAAAAACTTTGTCAACTTTATTTCCCCAATATCTCCTTTACCTCTTTCTCTCACTCGAACATTTTTCTTTTTCATTTCTTTATCGCCAACCACCAGAAGATAAGGGATTTTTTGGATTTCTCCTTCTCTTATTTTTTTAGAAACGGTTTCCGCTTCAGTTTTTGCTTCAACTCTCAAACCCTCATTTCTCAATTTTTCAGCAATTTCTTCGGCGTATTTCCGGTGAGAAGAGCCCACTGGAATTATCCAAACTTGTTCCGGGGACAACCATAATGGTAAAGCTCCACCATAATGCTCAAGTAAAATACCAATAAATCTTTCAAGAGACCCATAAATAACTCTATGGATAACCACTGGAATTTTCTTCTTCCCTTTAGCATCAGCGTATTTGAGATTAAATCTTCTTGGTATTTGGAAATCCAATTGGATGGACCCCATTTGCCATTCTCGACCAATGGAATCTTTCATTAAAATATCAATTTTCGGTCCGTAAAAAGCACCGTCGCCTTCCAAAATGGTGTATTTTTTGCCGCTTTCTTCAAGTACCTCCTTAAGAGCTCTCTCTGCTTTATTCCAGAGTTTTATTTCTCCCATAGATTTTTCTGGACGAGTACCCAATCGGAAAGAATATTCTAAATTAAATATTGAATAGAATCGTTCGACTATTTCAAAAATATTTTTATACTCATTTTTAATCTGCTGTTCGGTAAGGAAAATGTGAGCATCGTCTTGACGAAATGCCCTCACCCGAAAAAGCCCAAAGAGAGTACCTGATCGTTCAAATCTATGTATGGTATCCGTATCACCAAATCTCAAAGGCAATTCTTTATAAGACCTTGGTTTCCGACCATAAACTATCATAGCATTGGGGCAGTTCATTGCCTTTATGCCATATGTTTCTTGTTCGGCTTTTATTAAAAACATCTCCTCTCGATAATGTTCCCAGTGGCCAGAGGTTTCGTAGAGTTCTTTTTTATTGAGTAAAGGAGTGACGATTTCTTGATAACCTCTTTTTTTATGTTCCTCTCTCCAGAAATTTATTAATTCGTTGTAGATGACGACCCCCTTTGGTAGCCAATAAGGCATTCCAGGAGCGGTCTCATGGAGAAAAAATAGTTCCAGTTTCCTACCTAATTTTCTATGGTCTCGCTTTTCGGTTTCTTCCATTATTTTAAAATAATTAGCCAGCTCTTTTTTGGTCTTAAAACCCACTCCATAAATTCGAGTTAACATTGGATTTTTTTCACTACCTCTCCAATAAGCACCAGCAATTTTGGTTAACTTGAAAGAATCGGTTGGCAGTTCTCGAGTTGATTTCACATGAAGTCCTCTACATAAATCAACAAAATCGCCACTTTTATAAATGGAAACAGTTTTCTCTGGTAATTCCTCAATCAATTCCAATTTGTAGGGCTGCGCTTTAAATAATTTTTTGGCTTCGGTTTTTGAAATGATTTCCTTCTCAAATTTAATATCTTGCTTGATTAAATCTCTCATTTTCTTTTCAATTTTTGGAAGGTCGTCTTTGGAGATAGGAGTGAGTTCCCCGGGGAAATCAAAATCATAGTAAAAACCATTTTCGATGGCAGGACCTATACCAAACTTAACTCCAGGATATAATTCCTGAACGGCCAGAGCCATTATATGAGCCAAAGAATGCCGAATTGTCTCAATTTTCATTTTACTTCTCTATGATTTCTTCGATGTCTTCGCAGATTAGTTTTGGGGGGTCGTGCCAATTTTCAACTTTTCCAGTGACAAAAACTATTTTGTTTTCTTGAAACAGGGAGGGATTTCTTTCAATCACTCCTGGAAAAACTACCACCTCAACTTTATCAGTTAAATCTTCCAATTTCATAAAAAGCATTGGTTGACCTTTTTTGGTCAAGATTTTTTTGATACTGGAAATTATCCCTCCTACTCTTATTTTATGTTCAAAAATCCCATTTTTTAGTTCTTTGAGGGGGAGAGTTTTCTTTTCTAAAATATTTTTGAATTTTTCTAAGGGATGGGCGGAAATATAAAGTCCTAAAAGTTCTTTTTCCCACAATAAGTTTTGCCACCAATCACCTGGTTTTGCTGGTTTTAATTTGAAAAAGGGGATTAAATTTGAAATCTTACTAAATAAGCTTTTTTGGCCATTGGCTTGAGCTCTTTGCATCTCCCGGTTGAAGTTTAAAATCCCTTCAAGATTAGTTAATAGTTTGTTCCTTTCTTCAAACTTATCAAAAACTCCAGCTTTGATTAAGCTTTCTAAAGATTTTTTGTTTAAATCCTTTGAGTTAATTCTTGAAATAAAATCAGCAAATGATTTGTAAGGTCCTCTTTCTTCTCTTTCTTTTATTACTGCCGTTACCACATTGTGCCCGACATTCTTAATAGCCAAGAGTCCAAATCTTATCTTCTTTTGTTTTGGCACAACTGAAAAGTTCCTGAAGCTTTCGTTAACATCAGGTGGTAAAACCTCAATTCCCATATTTTTGCATTCTTCTATCAGGAAAGCAATTCTCTCAATATCTGCTTTTTCTGAAGTTAAAAGAGCAGCCATAAATTCAACCGGGAAGTGAGCTTTAAGGTAAGCGGTCTGGTAGGCAATCATTCCGTAAGCTGTGGAATGGGCGCGATTAAAGCCATAACGAGCAAAAGGTAACACCCAGTCCCAAATTTTTTGAGCAATCTCTTTTTCTATTCCGTTTTTTATCATACCAGTAATAAATTTTTCTCTCTGGGTAATCAACAAGCTCTTTATTTTTTTACCAACTGCTTTTCTCAAGACATCGGCTTCGGACAAAGTGAAACCCGCCAATTTTTGAGCAATTTCCATAAGCTCTTCTTGAAATATACAAATTCCCTGAGTTGGTTCTAAAATTGACTTAAGTTTTGGATGTAGGTATTCTATTTTTTTTCTTTTGCGCGCTCTTTCAATATATTCTGGGATAAATTGTATGGGGCCAGGTCTGTACAAAGCTACCATAGCTACTATATCTTCGAATTTGTTTGGTCTTAACTCCTTTAAATATCTTTTAAAACCTTCGCTTTCCATTTGAAACACCCCTGTGGTTTCCCCATTTTGCAAAAGCCTGTAAGTCTTTTTGTCGTCTTTAGGGAGATTTTCCAAATCAATATTTTTTTGATGGACCTCCCAAATTCGAGCCAAGGTCTCCTCAACTATGGTTAAGTTTTTTAACCCCAAAAAGTCCATTTTCAAAAGTCCTAAATCTTCAATTGAGTGCATCTCATATTGGGTAACAATATTCTTATCATTTTGGGTAGGATGTTGGAGGGGAACAAGCTCTGTAAGATTTTCTTTAGAAATAACTACTCCACAAGCATGAGTTGAAGCATGTCTGGCACAACCCTCAAGTTTTTTTGAAAAATCAATTAGTTTTCTTACCTGCTCATCGGTTTCGTAAAGCTGGCGAAATTCAGAAACTTTTTTCAGCGACTCCTCTAGAGTCCAGCCAAAAGGAATCATTTTGGCAATCTTGTCACAGAAACTATAGCTCAACTTCATAGCTCTTCCTACATCCCTGACTACTGCCCGGGCCGCCATAGTCCCGAAGGTAATAATTTGAGCTACTTTATCCCTTCCATATTTTTGGTTGACATAATTTATCACTTCATCTCGTCTTCGGTCAGTAAAATCAAGGTCAATATCAGGAGGGGCAATTCTTTGGCCACTCAAAAACCTTTCAAACAAAAGAATGTGTTTCAAAGGGTTAATCTCGGTGATATCCAAAAGATAGGCAACCATTGAGCCTCCAACACTTCCTCAGCCAGGACCTACTACAATTCTATTTTCTTTTGCCCAACGAACAAAATCTTGGACAATCAAGAAATAGGGGGCAAAGCCAGTCTGGCTAATAACTGAAAGTTCATACCCCAACCTATCAGTTGCTGCTTTTTTGTCTTTGATTTGTGACTTGTGACTTTCTAAACCTTGGTAGCAAAGTTCTTTCAAATATTCATCAGCAGTTTTGCTCTGGGGAACTTCAAAATAAGGAAGTTTTATTTCACCTAACTTAAAATTAAAATTACAAAGTTCAACAATCTTCTGAGTGTTCTCTAAAGCCTCAGGAGCTTCTTTGAAAGAGTTTGTCATTTTTTCTGGGGTTCTCATGGAAAAATCGTCGGCTTTCATGGTTAATCTTTCTGGATCGTCTTCTTTGGCTCCGGTATTTATTAGCATCAAGATGTCTTGAGCTTCAGCATCTTCTGGTTTCAAATAATGAACATCATTTGTTGCAACCAGAGGGATACCGAGAGTTTTGGAAAATTTTATTAAAACTTGATTTACTTTTTTCTGTTCTTTGAGATTTGGATGATCTTGAATTTCAAGATAAAAGTTATCTTTACCAAAAATCTCTTGATATTTTTTTGCAACTTCTTTGGCTTCATCAATTTTACCCGCCATTATTAATTTTGGAATTTTCCCTTTCAAACACCCAGATAATCCAATAAGCCCTGAACAGTATTCAGCCAAAAGTATTTCATCAATTCTTGGTTTATAATAGAAGCCCTCTAAATGAGCTTGAGTTACAAGTTTGACTAAATTTTTATAGCCCTCTTCATTTTTTACCAAGACAACTAAGTGGTATCTTTTATCGTCAATGTTTGGCCTTCTCTGGGTCATTCTATCTTGAGCCAAATAAAGCTCTACTCCTATAATTGGCTTTACCCCAGCTTTTTTTGCTTTTTTATAAAATTCAACTGCTCCATATAAAACCCCATGGTCAGTTAAAGCTACGGAATCCATCTTAAGTTCCCTGACATAATCTAAAATCTCATCGATTTTTGGCAAACCATCTAAAAGTGAGTAGTGGCTATGGACGTGGAGATGTGTAAATTTGGCCATATCTTACTTTATCAGTTCTTTATACTTTACTTCTTCTAAATTTAATTCACCTTTAATATTTGTTTCTTTTAAAATCAAAAAATTCTGAACATTAACTCCCCTTAAATCAACTTTTCCTCCAATAAAAGCTCGGAGCATATCTAAAGACCCTTCAACAAAAGAATTAGTTATCTCAAGAGATCCAGCAATTACTGCCCTTCTTAAATAGACATCTCCTTTGATAATTAATCCAGCATGATAGGAGTCATTAACTTTTATTTCCCTGAGATCAACATTTCTTTCAACCTTAGTTTTAGCCAAACTCAAAAAGCCAGTCACACTCAATCCCTCAAAATTTAAATTGCCCTTTATTTTAGCTCCGACCAAATTTACCACCCCCTTGGCGGTCGTTCCCCTTAAATTCAAATCTCCATTTAAAATTCCAGAACCAAAATAAAATGACCCTCTTATTATTGCCTGCCCGAGATTCACATTTCCATTTATGGTTGTTCCCTCAAAAGAAATCGGACCTAAAATAATGCTAGCGGTAAGATCCAATCCGGTTTCAATTGTTCTTTCAGAAAGAGAAAGTCCTGAGAGAACCTTCCCCCTAAAATCGATTTCCCTTCCTTCAATTTCAGCTCTCCTTACTTCATCTTCTATGTCAGATGGAGAGAATATATTTTTATCTGGCATTGATTCTGATACAATAAATTAAATTAGTATATTATACCTCTTTTTCAAAATGTTTTGCAAATACAAAAAAAGAATTGTTGTGGGAATCGATGAATCTGGCCGAGGACCCCTCGCCGGACCTGTCACTGCTGCGGCAGTGACTGTTGGCGCGGCTAAAATCAAAAATCAAAAATTAAAAATTAAAAATATTCTGTGGAGAATTAAGGATTCGAAAAGATTGACTGCTAAAAAACGAGAAAAAATTTATGAGATTTTGAAAAATCATCCCGAGATTGAGTGGGGGATAGGGAGGGTTTCAGAGAGAGTCATTGACAGAATCAATATTTTACAGGCAACAAAATTGGCAATGATAAAAGCAGTAAAAAAGTTAAAAATTAAAAATGCCCTAGTCCGACCCTCGGACGGGTCTAGGAAAAAGTCAAAAATTGATTTTTTGATAATTGATGGGAATTTTGGGATAGATTTAGATATTCCTCAAAAATCGGTTATAAAAGGAGACGAAAAAGTTTTTTTAATAAAACTTGCTTCCATAATTGCTAAAGTAACCAGAGACAAAACTATGCTAAGATACCACAAAAAATATCCCCAATACGGATTCGATAAACACAAAGGCTATGGCACCAGGTTGCACTTCCAGATGTTAAAGAAATACGGGCCTTGTAAAATCCACAGAAAGAGTTTTTCTCTTGGTAAAAATGGTATAATAAAATAAGTTATAAGCAAAAATATGCTAAAGTCGGTCAAAAATCAAATTATTATCTTAGTAGCTCTAGTTTTAATTATTGGAGGGATTATTAGTTGGGCTGTTTTTCAAAAATCAAAAATTTCTCCTAAAGAAGAAACTATTCCTGAAGAAGAAATTGTCTCTAAAGAAATTGTTGCTGAAGAGATATTTAGCCTTTCTGGTATAGTTTCTAAGGTAGATGCCGAAAATAATCTTTTGACGGTGAAACCAGCTGGTGAGAAAAATGAAGTTAAGGTTATTGTAAGCCAAGAGACAAAACTGTTTAAATTAGTGTATCCCTCTGAGCCCGGAAATCCTAGTTTTGCCTTGAACAGAGTGAAAATAACTATTGAGGACATCAAACCGGAGGACCGCGTTTTTATTAAGACTAATATAGATATTGCTGGAAAGAAAGAGTTTAACGACGTTGATTATATCGAGATCCTTCCCTAAATTAAATATCAATTACAGAAATGAAAAAGCCTTCAAAAATTTTATTAATATCTTTAGGGCTATTTCTAATTGCTGTAGCCGGTAGCGTGGTTGCCCAGGATGAGATTCCTCCCTTTGTTTCTGTTATTGCTGAACCATCTGAGGCAACGAGCACTTGGCAAAATACCCAAGCTTCCACTTATGTTTCTTGTATTGATGAAGTAGGGGGGAGTGGGTGCGATAATGAAAGCTATAGATTAAAAATATACGATACAGATCCTGAAACTTGCCCCGATATTTACCAGGATTACACTTTTTGCAACGGGCTCTCTTGTACTTTGAGCAACTCTCAAACTATTTTTTCTCATCAATGGGTATGTGCTGCAGCTACAGATTTAGCTTTGAATATTGGTTTTTCAGAACCTGTAGAATTTAAAATTGATACCACTTTTCCTATCGGAACAATTAGTGCCAGTCCAGTAGAGATTAGAGCAGATGAAATTTTTAATATCAAAGTAACCGGAGAAGATAATATTGATATGGGTACTGTTTGTTACAAAGAAGAGGATGATATCGATTGGACCTGTCATACTTGTGCTGGTAGTTCCACTTCCTGTAGCCATACTTTTCCGCGATCAGAATCGGATCTTGGGAAATATATCTATTATGGTTATGTAGCAGATTTTGTTGAAAATGGCAGTTTTACTGATCCAACTTATGTATTGGTAATAGTAGAAACAGATCCTTCAGTCTCCACTATTTCAGCTATTAATATTGAAGATACTCAAGCTACCTTAGAAGGAGATCTTACTTATATGGGTGGGGCTGAGGTGGTTGAGGTCTGGTTCGAATATGGTCTCACCCCAGATTATGGGAGCGAGACCGAACATATTTTAAGAAATAATACTGGGACTTTTGATATCGCTGTTACTGATTTATTTCCAGGAACTGAGTATCATTTTAGAGCAGTAGCTAAAAATGGCGTTGGAATTGCCTATGGTGACGATCTGGAATTTACTACTTTTATAGAACTTATAAATAATGGTGGTTTTGAGAGTGGTGATTTAACTGGTTGGGAAGAAGCAGGATGGGGAGGGGAAAGAGA
>JAHCRD010000030.1 GCA_020148085.1 Patescibacteria group bacterium
AGAAAAGTTGACGAGATGGGGGTTCTGCTTAGCTTGAAACTGAACCCCGAGGATATGGGTCAGATAATTGGGAAAGGTGGATCAACTGCCAGAGCCATCAGAAATTTAGTGAGGATTGTTGGGCTCAAAAATCATGCAAGAGTTAATCTGAAGATTGAAGAGCCCGCTGGTGGAAGAGCTGGAGCAAAAGAAAGACCTGAGGGAAAGAAAGGAGAAGAGTTGGAAGATTTGAAACTCTAAAATCTTCCAGTTGAATTTTCCGGAAACGGTGCTACTATAAAGGTAGTGCCGTTTTCGTTTGTATGAAATTTGATGTTATTACAATTTTCCCAGAAATATTTGATTTTTATTTTAAGCATTCGATTATCAAAAAAGCTCAAGAAAAAGGGATTATAAAAATTCGAGTTCACAATCTCCGCGATTGGACTTTAGACAAACACAAAACTGCTGATGACAAGGCCTTTGGTGGCGGTCGAGGTATGGTCGTCAAAGTCGAGCCCATCTTTCGATCGGTCTCGTCTTTGACTAAATTAAAAATTAAAAATGAAAAATTAAAAACTAAAAAGAAAAAGGTAAAAATTGTATTATTCACTCCGAGAGGTAAAAAATTCAATCAAAAAATGGCAACTCAATTAGCAAAACTTGACCAGTTAATTTTAATTTGTGGTAGATACGAAGGAGTGGATGAAAGAGTAGCCAAATATATTGCTGACCAAACCATTTCAATAGGCGATTATGTTTTAATGGGAGGAGAATTGCCAGCTCTGGTATTAATTGAAACTGTGGCCAGGTTGATTCCAGGGGTTATTGGTAAATCAGAATTGTTGGGGGAAAGAATTACTAAAAAGAAAGGATTCCGAGAGTACCCGCAATATACCAGGCCGGAAATTTTTGAGCCCAAACCAGGAGTAAAATGGAAAGTGCCAAAAGTACTTTTATCTGGCAACCACAAGAAAATCGAGGAATGGCGAAAAAAACGCAGCAAAATCATTGAATAAATAAAGATTTTTTGGTAAAATTAGAGAAATAATAAAGGGTGTGTGGGAGAGTAGCTATTCCACCTC
The DNA here is from genome assembly GCA_020148085.1 of Patescibacteria group bacterium. Classification (GTDB taxonomy): domain Bacteria; phylum Patescibacteriota; class Minisyncoccia; order Minisyncoccales; family CG1-02-41-26; genus JAHCRD01. The sequence continues at coordinate 1,065 of JAHCRD010000030.1, forward strand.
TCTGTAAAAGAGGCGCCTTCGGGCTTCGCAGGTGCAAGTCCTGCCACACCCACTGCCGAGGTAGCTCAGTTGGTAGAGCATTCCCATGGTAAGGGAAAGGGCACGAGTTCAAGTCTCGTCCTCGGCTCATATGGCAAAGAAAAAAGCATTTATAAAGCTTCAGTGTTCTGAATGTAAAAGAATAAATTATTATACTCGCAAGTCAAAAAATGTTGAGAAGAAATTAGAATTAAAAAAATTTTGCAAATTCTGCCGCAAACACACCTTACACAAAGAGATGAAAAAATAATGGGTCTGTGGCTCAATTTGGTAGAGCACTTCTCTCCAAAAGAAGAGGTTGCAGGTTCGAGCCCTGCCAGACCCGCTACTTTAAAAATTATATGCCAAGGAAAATATCAAACTCTATAAACGATTTAATTCTTTTTGTTTTGTATTCTTTTGGTGAGGGGAAATCTTCTTTCGAGAAATTAGTTAAAGAATGTTTCAATCAATTTCCCCAGGTTTTTTCTTTGAAAGGCCATCCTCAATGGCCTGACACCAGAAAACTTGACCGTCCCCTCAGAGACCTCCGGAAGAAAAAACTGATTAAAGGGAATCCTCAAACATTTTTTACTCTAACTACTTTAGGAAAAAGGAGAGCCAAAGAAATTGCTGAAACCTTCAAACAAAGAAAGCTTTTATGACCCGAGTCCAATTTGAGAAACTTGTTTCAGAAGCAATCCGAGCCATCCCAAAAAAATTTAGAGATAAACTTGATAATGTAGATGTTGTGATTGAGGATTGGCCGAAGACCCCAAATAAATTTTCTCTCATAGGGCTTTATCAGGGTGTGCCGAAAACAAAAAGAACCACTTCTTACAGCGGAGTTCTGCCAGATAAAATTACTATTTTTCAAAAACCAATTGAAAGGATAGGGGGTAATTCAAAAGAGAAGATTCGTCAAATAGTCAAAAAAACAGTTTGGCACGAAATCGCCCATCATTTCGGAATGGACGAGAAAAAAGTAAGGAAGGTTGAGAATAAAAAATTTAAGTTATAGAGCTTTAATTATGGATGTTTCTGAAGCAATAAAAAATAGAAGAAGTGTCAGGGCTTATAAGCCAGAACCCGTGCCAGAAGAAAAATTGCGAAAAGTTTTGGAAGCAGCAAGATTAGCTCCTTCAGCTCACAATGCCCAAGAAAGAAAATTTATAGTTGTCCGAGATGAAGAGATAAGGAAGAAATTGGCTGAGGCAGCTGGTCAAGGTTTTGTTGGAGAAGCTCCGGTAGTAATTGTAGCTGTCAGTTTAAATCCAGAAGATATTATGAGCTCTGGAGTTCCCGCTTTCGCTGTTGATTTAGCTATTGCTGTTGACCATATGACTTTACAAGCAGTTGAGGAAGGACTTGGTACTTGTTGGATCGGAGCTTTTTCCCAAGAAAAAGTAAAAGAGATTTTAAAGGTTCCCGCTCAATATAAAGTAGTAGCCCTTTTACCTTTAGGTTTTCCAGCAGACAAACCAGCTCTGAAATCGAGAAAAAGTTTTGAGGAGATAATTTGCTTTGAAGAGTAAAAATATGAGTTTATCTATTGGAATTTTGGGTTTGCCAAATGTTGGCAAATCAACATTATTCAAAGCACTTACAAAAAATCCTGTTGATATCTCAAACTATCCTTTTTGCACCATTGAACCAAATATTGGCATAGTTGAAGTTCCTGACGAAAGATTGGAGAAACTGGCTGAAATTACAAAGCCCAAAAAAGTGGTGCCATCAATCATTAAATTTGTTGATGTAGCTGGTTTAGTAAAAGGAGCATCAAAAGGAGAAGGTTTGGGCAATCAGTTTTTAGCCCACCTAAGAGAGACCGATGCTCTTTTACAGATTGTCAGATGTTTCAAAGATGAGAAGGTAGTCCATGTTGATGGTGAAATTAATTCAAAAAGGGATATCGAGACAGTGAAAAAAGAATTAATTTTAAAGGACTTAGAAACAATTGAGAAAAGATTGCAAAAAATTGAGAAAGATGTGCGAGCTGGGAAAAAAGAGGCAGAAATTGAATTTAAGGTTTTAAATTCTCTGAAAGAAAAATTAAATCAAAGAGAAATAGCTGTTTCTTTTTCGCCTCCCTCTCATCTCTTTTTATTAACGGCAAAACCTCAAATTTATCTTTTAAACAGCAATCAGAATGAAATTCCAGAAGATTTGAAAAAGGAATTGGGAAAAGAGGGAAGTAATTGGCTTCAGTTGGATTTAAGAGAAGAATTAGACAAATCAGAGCTTTCAGAAGAAGAAAGAGGAGAGTTTGGTCTGGGAGAGTCAAAGCTTGACAACCTTATTAAAAAATGCTATGAAGTACTAAAGCTGATTACTTTTTTTACCATTGTTGGAAAAGAAGAAACTCGTGCCTGGCCCATAAAAAAAGGAAGCACAATCTTAGAAGGAGCTGGTAAAATCCACAACGATTTCCAAGAAAAATTTGTCAGAGCTGAAGTTATAAATTGGCAGAAGCTCAGCGAGGCAGGTACTTGGAAAAGATGTGGGGAACTCGGACTAATAAAAACTGTCGGTAAAGACTATATTCTAGAAGATGGAGACATAATTGAAATAAAAATATGATGAAAATAATTGATTTCATAGTGGTAGTCCTATTTTTCATAATTGCTATTTGGCTTTTAATTAAAGGTTATCCCGATACAATCGGCAGTATCGGTGCTTTTTAATATGTATTTTTATATCTTGTTAGCAGGATTTTTCGGAGGAGTGGTCAGAGGATTAGTTGGTTTTATTAAGCATCAATTCTCTTACAAGAATGTTTCCTTCAATCTCCCTTATTTTTTGGGAATGGCTTTCCTTTCGGGAATAATTGGTTTGACGGTGGTAGCTGCCGTTCGAGAGATTGGATTCAGTTATCAGGGCTTTTTTACCCCAGCTTTAAGTTTTATTGTCGGCTATGCTGGAGGCGATTTCATTGAAAACATCTACAAAATCATCGTCAAAAAATCCTCAATTTATCCCTCAAAATAAGAACCTGCCTTCGGCAGAACCTTGAAATTTCTATTGAATAACTATTTATGCGAAATTATAATGGCTTTAGTAGATTCTTTAATTGAGGGTAGTTGGTTGAAAACCTCAAGGATTATTGTAGCCTTTAGAAAAATTAAAAGGGTTGATTTTATGCCAGATGATATGAAAGACTTGGCTGAATTGAATGAAGCCTTACCGATTGGTTGTGGCCAAACAATTTCTCAACCCTTGGTGGTAGCTTTTATGCTTGAACTTCTGGCTCCTGAGCCAGGAGATAAAATTTTAGATGTTGGTTCAGGAAGTGGTTGGACAACGGCTCTTTTAGCTGAAATTGTTGGCGAAAACGGAAAAATTATTGCCATAGACATAATTCCAGAACTGGTAGAATTTGGCAAAAAGAATGTTTTAAAGTACAATTTTATAGAGAAGGGGACTGGCCAATTCATTTGTGCTGATGGCTCCAAAGGTTACAAAGAAGAGGCATCTTTTGACAAGATTTTGGCCTCAGCAAGTGCCGAAAAACTCCCTCAGGCCTGGAAAAACCAATTAAAAATCGGAGGAAGAATTGTAACCCCAATTGGCTCATCAATCTGGCTTTTTGAAAAAAAATCAGAAACTGAATTTGATTCAAAAGAATACCCTGGCTTTGCTTTTGTTCCCTTAATAAAAGGAGGGTAATATTATGAGAAAATATTTATATTTTTTAATTGTAGTTTTGATTCTGGTAGTTGGAATTTGGTTTTGGCAAGGAATTTATTTGCCAAAAGAATCTGGGACCCAAACTGAAATTCCTTTTTCAATTGAAAAAGGACAGGGTCTGACAGATATTGCTTCTAATTTAGAAAAACAAGGTCTTATTAAATCCAGATTTATATTTGAATTTTATGCTCTTTTGCTAAACTCAGCCAGAAATCTTCAAGCAGGCAGGTATAATTTGACTGCAGCAATGAATACTCCCCAGATTCTCAGCAAATTAACTCAAGGCGACACCATTAAAGAAAAGATTATCATCATCGAGGGTTGGAATTTAAGAGATATTGGCTGGTATTTTGAAGGGGAAGGAATGTTTCAGGCCGAAGAACTTTTTGAGATTGCTAGTTTTCCAGCGGTTGATTATTCAGAAGCTACCGATTTACCTCAACCAAAAGATTTTTCTGATGAATTCGATTTTCTGAAGGAGAAACCAAAGAATATTGCTTTGGAAGGTTATCTTTTTCCTGATACTTATGAAATTGAAAAAGATGCCAAGATTGAAGAGATTATAAGAAAGATGCTTCAAAACTTTAATAAAAAAATAACCCAGGATTTACGAGAGGAGATTGCAACTCAAGAGAAAACTTTGTTTGAAATTTTAACCGTAGCTTCTTTGTTAGAGAAAGAAATAAAAAGTTATGAAGACCGACAAATTACTGCTGGCATTTTGTGGAAAAGATTGAGAACAGGCTGGCCATTGCAAGTTGATGCCACTTTGACCTATCTTACTGGCAAAGCAAGTGGAGAGCTAACCAAACAAGACCTGGAAATTGATTCTCATTACAATACTTACAGATATTACGGTTTGCCATTGGGACCAATTTGTAATCCAGGACTTGCCAGCATCAAAGCAGCGATTTATTATGAAGATAGCCCCTATTGGTTCTATTTGACAACACCTGAGGGAGAAACTATTTTTAGTAAGACACTGGAAGAACATAATATAGCAAGATTTAATTATTTAAAATAATGCCAGAAAAAGCCACTTCAAACAAAAAAATAGCAATGATCATTGCCTTTCAGGATTTTCGGGATGAGGAATATTTTATTCCTAAAAACATATTTTTAGGAGAAGGGGCGCAGGTTCAAACAGTAAGTAGTAAAAAAGGCAAAGCACTTGGAAGTTATGGGGGAGTAATAGAGGTTGATTTGACTTTGGAGGAGCTGAATATTGCTGATTTTGATGCAATTGTTTTTGTTGGAGGAAGTGGAGCAGCAAAATATATGAATGATGAGAGATGCTGGCAGATAGCGAACCAGGTCGTTTCGGAAGGGAAGGTTTTGGGAGCAATTTGCATAGCTCCAACAATTTTAGCCAGAGCTGGAGTTTTGAAAAACAAAAAAGCTACAGTTTGGTCAAGCACTTTGGATAAATCAGCAGTTAAGATTTTAAAAGAAGAGGGAGCAAACTATCAATCTGACCCGGTAGTTGTTGATGGAAAAATTGTTACTGCTTTAGGCCCCCAAGCTGCTAGAAAATTTGCTGAAACAATTGTTAGAGTGTTGACAAACCTTTGAAATTGCTTATACTTAAAAAAAATATAATAAATATTATCCACAGACAGCAGGCATAGTAAGTCCTGCCGAGGATTAGAAGTATTTTGCTGTCTGTGGAAAACCACAGATTTTTAATTTCCATGCCAAAAGTCGCGGCACGCCATCGCTTCGCTCCTCTTGCACCGC
>JAHCRD010000031.1 GCA_020148085.1 Patescibacteria group bacterium
ATTTTTCCTTCTTTTCCTTTTTTTAAAAAAGAAAATCAAACCCCCTCCCTTCTGGGAAAGGGCGGGGCAAGAGATTCTTTCCTCTTTAAAAAAAGTTCTTCCAGCCACTTTATTAATGACCATCTTAACTTTTCTCTGGTTGCAAATCTCTTCAACCTTTCTCAATCTCCAAACTTTTTTAGGAATCTTTTCCCAAACTTTCTCTGCTTTATTTATTGGTGCTGGAGTTTATCTTCTTTTCTCCCTTTTTCTTAAATCAAAAGAGCCAAAAGTCATAATTGAAGCCATCAAAAAACAATTCAAATAGGTTGAAAAAACAAAAGAAATCTTGTAAAATAATAAGAGAACTTAATAAAACAAAGGACCTATTAACCAAGAGAGCATTCCCAACATAATAACCAGAACTATTATTATCCAGATTATTTTAGCCAAAGATTTAACTTTCATAATCATATGATAGCAAAATTTTCAAGATTTAGGAAGAAAAAAACAGGAGGATTATTCTTTATAATATTCACCGGATTTTCAGTAGCAGCAGCGATAGTTTTTCTTATTATCTTGAATCTAAAAATAAATCAAGAAAGAGCTAAATTACAATCAGAAATAGAAAATCTCCAGCAACAACTTCAAAAATCCCAATCAATAAGAGAAGAATTACTTTCTAAAATATCGAAAGCCCAAACTGAAGAATATTTAGAAAAGGTCGCTCGCCAGGACTTGAATCTTCAAAAAGAAGGAGAAAAAGCTGTCGCTTTCCCAGTAATAAAAGAGGAAGGAAGGGAGGAGGAAGAAGTTGAAGAAAAAAATTTTTTGCAAAAAATTTTTGAGATATTCAAAATCAGGCGGGATTAGTATAATGGTAGTACGCTTCCTTCCCAAGGAAGTGATGCCGGTTCAATTCCGGTATCCCGCTCAAAGAATTTTGCCGTCTTAGCTCAAAGGTAGAGCAACGCACTCGTAATGCGTAGGTTCGCGGTTCGAGCCCGCGAGACGGCTCATGAAAGAAATCGAAGAAAAAATTGAGGAATTGAGAGAAGAGGTTAAGCAGCTTGAATTGTTGCTGCAAAAGCCGGATTTTTGGCAAAACAAAGAAGAGGCAGCAAAAATTCAAAAAAGGTATTCTTTCCTTAAAGACAGACTTAAACTAATTGTGAAAACCAAAGGCAAATACGATAAAGGGCCGGCTATTCTTTCGATTTCCTCGGGAGCGGGGGGCAGAGATGCTGAAGATTGGACAGCATTACTTGTTGAAATGTATCAAAGATACGCAAGAACCAAAGGTTGGACTTGCAAAATTTTAACCCAGACCTTTACTGAAGGTGGGGGACCTGAAGGAAGGATTGGGCTCAAATCAGTGATTATGGAAATTAAGGAAAAAGGAGCTTATGGAATCTTAAAAAAAGAAACCGGGGTTCACAGATTAGTTCGAATTTCTCCCTTCTCAGCCAAAGGACTTCGCCACACCTCCTTTGCCAAAGTTGAAGTTCTTCCCCAGATTGAAGGTCCGGAAGAACCCCAAATTAAACTAGACCCAGAAGATTTAAAAATAGAAACTTTTCGAGCTTCAGGTCCTGGAGGTCAATATGTCAATCGGAGAGAGTCGGCTGTTAGAATTACCCATTTACCAACTGGCCTCCGAGTTGCTTGCCAAGCAGAAAGATTGCAGGGAGAAAACAGAAAGCGAGCAATTCAGATTTTGATTGCAAAATTGTACAATCTCCACCAGAGAGAAAAACAAAAAGAGATAGAGAGAATCAAAGGTCGGAGAGTATCTCCTGAATTTGGAAATCAAATACGCTCTTACATTTTCCATCCCTACAAACTTGTCAAAGACCTTCGAACTGGAGTTGAGACCTCGGATGTGGAAGGAGTGCTGGCTGGAAATTTAAACAAATTTATCGAAGCGGAAATAAAAATATAATATGATTTCATTCCAAAATGTCACCAAAATTTACCATTCCAGCAAAGAACCAATTGTTGCCCTCAAAGATGTTTCTTTCCAGATTAAAAAAGGAGAATTCGTTTCCATTGCTGGCAAGTCAGGAGCAGGAAAGACCACTTTAGTCAGATTACTTATTGGGGAAGAAAAAGCAACGGAAGGAGAAATTTTTTTTGAGGGAGAGAACATCCAAAATCTCAAATTAAACCCTTTACAAATACTTCGAAGAAAAATCGGAGTAATTCACCAGGACTACAAACTTTTAACTTCAAAAACCGTCAGAGAAAATGTTGAGTATGTAATGCAAGTAATTGGGGCAACTAATAGAGATATTTTGCGCGATGTTCCTCAAGTTTTGGAGATAGTGGGACTATCGGATAGGCAATCAAACTTTCCCCAAGAGCTTTCTGGAGGAGAGAAACAAAGATTAGCTATAGCCAGAGCTCTTTGCCATCGACCAACGGTTATTGTTGCTGATGAACCAACCGGCAACTTAGACCTTTACAACACCTGGGATGTTATTAACCTTTTGAAAAAAATTCACCAGCTTGGTCAGACCGTTCTTTTAGCTACCCACAACAAAGAAATCATTGATGGCTTAGAGAAAAGAGTAGTCACCCTGGATGAAGGAAAACTAATCCGCGACGACCCCCAAGGAAAATTCATCTTGTAAAATATGTTCACATCCCTAAAACGTGTTCTAAAATTTGGTTGGCAGGGATTTTTACGCAATAAAGGCCTGAGTTCTCAGGTAATCTTTATTATGACTATTGCTGTTTTAGTTATCACCTCACTTTTTATTTTCAAAGAATTGAGCAACTTCTTAATTGCTGAAGCTCAAAAGAAAGTTGACGTCTCTGTCTATTTCAAGAAAGATACTTCTGAAGAGAGTATTTTAGAAGTCAAAGAAGGACTTTATAAGTTTTCAGCAGAAATAGAAGATGTCCAATATACTTCCAGAGAAAAGGCTCAAGAGATTTTCCTCCAAAAACATAAAGACGACCCACTTTATCTCGAGGCCCTTGAGGAAGTAGGGGAGAATCCCTTTTTAGCTTCTTTAAACATCAGAGCAAAAGACCCCACTTTTTATGCTCAAATCTCTAATTTTCTGACTCAAGGAATTTTTAAAAATTTAATTGAAAAAGTTTCATACTACGAGAACAAAAAAATAATTGACCGGCTTTTCGCTTTAACAAGTAACATCAAAACAGCTGGGATTTTATTAAGTTTAATCTTAGGAATTTTAGTCGTTCTAATTACTTTCAACACTGTTAAATTAACCATCTTTACTTCCAAAGATGAGATTGCAACTATGCGTCTTGTTGGAGCTTCAAACTGGTTTATCCGAGGCCCCTTTTTGGTCCAAAGTTTCCTTTATGGAATTTTCGCAGTTTTAATTGCTGATTTAATATTTTTTGGTGGTTTGAGTTTTCTAAATTCAGGACTTGAAAATTGGATTTTGGGCTTTAATTTTTTAAACTATTTCCAAGAAAATTTCTTGTTTTTGATTTTAATTCAAATCGGCTTTGCTTTTGCTCTGGGAACATTTTCCAGCTTACTTGCTGTCCGCAAATACTTGAAAGTCTAGACATTTCATGCTATATCGGATATTAAATTGGAGGGTCTGCTAATGGTAGGCACCGGCGCTCTGAACGCCGCAATGTAGGTTCGACTCCTACCCCTCCAGCCATATTTACTCTTTTATCTGATAGTCCATACAAATCAAAAAAGCGCCATTCTGGCGTTTTTTCAGTTAAAAAGTTCTCCACAGGTGATGCTTGACATATATATCTGATAGCCGATAATTGAATAATGTCAGAGAAGGACGGGAGTTTAAAATATATATCGCTTGCAGAGGCAGCAAAGTATTCGGATTGCTATTCCCAGGAATATTTGAGTTTGCGAGCAAGACAGGGGAAATTAAAAGCAATAAAAATTGGTAGAAACTGGGTGACAACCAAGGAATGGATTGATGAGTATTTGGAAAAAGCAAATAATTATAAAAATCAGATAGCTGAGAGAAAAGCGAAAAAAATAATTAAGCCAATACCTCCATTCCCACCCACTTTTCAACCAGTGCCCAGAGCGCGCTCCCGCGCCCTTGTCTGGGCGCTGATTTTTGTTTTGGCTTCAGTTGGAACTCTTTTTGCTTCTCCATATTTTAGTCCTTTACTAAAATCAGTTGCCAACTCTATTAAAGATGGCGCCACCGAAGTAATAACCGATATCCGAGTCGCCTCCGCCGGGGCTTCTGCAACCCTCAGTAAATTTACATCCGACATTGAAGAAGGCGTTGTTGAAGTCGGAGATAGTGTTTCAGAAAATCTTTCTGACTTTACCACAGATATTTCTACTGGCGCGAGTTTGATGGTAGAAAAATTTTCTAACAAATTGGCTCAAAGATTTATTGCGGGGATCTCGGGGATCTCCGACATTCCCAAGGAGTTAAAGTATTATCTCAGTCAAGACATCAAAGCTTTGAAGGTTTTCAGTAAGAAAACGATTCTCGGAATTTCTTATCGGATAAAAGATTTTTGGAATAATTTAACTTATGGCCCGGAAGGCATTAGTGAAAATATTATTAAAGGGATAAGGAATATTGGTAAAAGCGTCCGTTATAAAACTGGCCAGTCGGTCCAATTGATGATTGAGGGAGTCCAAGGATTTGGAGAAGAACTAAAAAAAGTTGGCCAAGAATTTTCATATTCATTCAAAAAGGGTTATCAATATATTACCAGAACAATTCTCGATACCTTTAAAGAAGTTCCAGAAAAAATTGTTGAGTTTTTCAAAAAAGAAGCTGAGAAAGAATTTCCTGAAGAGAAGCTTTTGCCAAAACCAGAAAAGGAGGGAGTAGTAGTAATTCCATCAACAGAAAGAGACGAAGAAATAAAACAAAAAATCAAAGCATCTTTTTCTGATGAAGTGAGGGTGGAGCCAAAGGATGAGAGTTCAGGGATAATCGTTCCAATATTTAGAGAAATAGAAGGAGAAGAATACCTTTACTTAATGGTGCCAGTAAAAGAATAGAAATTTATAGAAACTGATAGAAATTTATTGCAACAAGATAGAGAACGCTCTCCCAAAGGTTGGCCCAAAAAGTGGTTGGGGGGAGGGCATTTAAAGTTAAAAGTTAGAAGTTAAAAGCAAAAAAATAAAAATCTATGAGAAAAAATATTATTGTTCCTTTAACAATAGGGGCCCTAATTTTTGTAGGTCTTCTTATCTTTGGTGGTTATGCCATTATTGAACCCTTAGAAACAGAAGCCATTGCAACCACTACCACCGTTACTTTAAATGTTACTGAGGAAGTTTCCATTACTCCTCCTGCTGCCATAACTATGAGCCCGAATATTACCGCCAGCCAAAATTCCTCAATTGGCACAGGTGATTCCTGGAATGTAAAAACTAACTCCCAACTTGGCTATACTTTAACGTTGAAGGATGATGGCACTCCCGCCTTGCAAGACACTACTACTACTGAATCCTTTGCAGATTATGCCACTTCCAGCCCTACTACCTGGAGTGTCCCCTCTGGTCAATATCAGTTTGGCTTCTCTGTCCTCGGAAACGATGTGGTCACTACAACTTGGGGCACAGGAAGTGATTGCGGTTCTGGTGGGACTCCCAGCGCTACCTTAAAATACAGCGGCTTTAAGGGAACAACTGAAATAACCGTGGCTACTTCTTCTTCTGAAACATCGACTTCCGGTGCTACGACAACAATGTGTGTAGCGGCTGAACAAAATGGAATTTATGCTCCCGATGGGACTTACATTACCACTATTACTGGTACAGCAACCGCGAATTAGTAAAACGTAAATCACAACTCATAAAATATAAAGTTTAATTTGAACGGTTCAGAGTATGAAAAAAATATTCTTCTCAATCTTAATAGGGGGAGTGGTGGTAGGTTTTTTGCTAGGGATTGCTTCTCCAGTTTTTGCCTTTGAAATTCAAAAGTTAACAAATGTTCCAGTGGAAAATGATTTTACTTTGGGTCCTGGTAAAATTGAGGTTTTTTTGGATCCGGGAGAGAAAGTAACCAGAACCTTACTCATTACCAATCGCTTAGGGAGGGTAATGAATTTTAAGGTTGAAATTGAAGATTTTGAAGGTTCACCAACCGGAGAAAGAGCAGCAGTGCTTTTGGGTGAGAAGCGAGGTCCTTATTCCTTTAAAGATTATTTAAATCCGGAGCTTAGCGAATTCACTTTAGCTCACGGAGAAAGAATGGTTTTGCCAGTTGAAATTTCTATTCCCGAAGGAATGGAGTCAGGAGGACTTTATGGCTCAGTTCTTGTTTTAACTTCGCCTCCAGAAGAAGTACCCGAAAGAGA
>JAHCRD010000032.1 GCA_020148085.1 Patescibacteria group bacterium
CCACCAAGTATCAACTATGGGGCATCTCTCCTTACCCACTTTTTCAAAGTACCAATACCAAGCAGCTTCATCAAATATCTCACCAACCGACCCTAATATCCTCAAACTGTCTAATTTATGTTTTTTAACAAAATCCGCTCCGTATTTCTCAAACATTCGGATAGCAGTTGGAGCAGTATAAAAAATGGTTACTTGATGTTTATCAATAATCTTAGCCCATCTATCTGGACTTGGCCAATCGGGTGCCCCCTCAAAGATCAAAAAAGTTATGCCATTTAGCAAAGGAGCATAACAGCTATAGGTGTGGCCAGTTATCCAGCCAATATCAGCCATTGACCAGAAAATATCGTTTTGGTGCCAATCAAATATCCACTTACCAGTAACCTTTGCCTGAACAGCATAGCCACCACAGGTGTGCATACAGCCCTTGGGCTTGCCCGTGCTTCCTGAGGTATACAAAATAAACAATAAATCCTCGCTGTCCATTATTTCAGGTTGACATTTGTCACTTTCATTCTTTATCAACTCATGCCACCACAAATCTCTACCATCCTGCCAGGAAATCTCATTTCCAGCTCTTTTGACCACAATTAGTTTCTCTACTTTTGTTTCTTTGATGCCTTCATCGGCATTTTCTTTTAAGTTAACAATTTTCCCTCGCCGGTAATATCCATCAGCTGTGATTAAAATTTTTGCCTCAGTATCTTGGAGTCGTATTTTTAAGGCCGAGGAAGAAAAGGCAGAAAAAACCACGCTGTGAACAGCTCCAATTCTGGCACAAGTCAACATTGAAATTACGGTCTCGGGAATCATGGGCAGATAAATGCCAATCCTATCTCCTTTTTTCACTCCAAGTTTTTTTAAAGCGTTGGCAAATTTATTGACCTCTCTTAAAAGGTCTCGATAACTTAAGACTTTTACTTCTTCCTCAACCGGCTCTGGTTCCCAAATCAAGGCTGATTTCTCTCCCCTTTCCTTTAAATTTTCATCAAGAGCATTCTGGGTAATATTTATTTTTCCTCCCTTGAACCACTCAAAATAAGGGGGTTTATGAGAAAAACCTTTTTCCCATTTCTTTGACCATTTTAAATCTTGAGCCAACTCCTCCCAAAATTTGACTGGGTCCTTTTCCGCTTTTTTATAAATTGAGCTATCTTTCACCCAAGCTCTTTTTTTAATCTCTTCTCCGGGATAATAAAAATCTCCTTTTTTGATTATCTTATCAGCCATATCTTTAATTCATTTTTTTTATTATAACCTAAATTCTAAAAATAAAAAAGCTCAAATTAAATACTCTGAGCTTCAACCCAGAGCATTACTATTTACTATTTAGGGTTTACAATTTCTTTCCGATAAACTCTGCAAATTCTGCTAATCTGCAAGCATAAGCCCATTCGTTGTCATACCAAACTAAGACCTTCAGTAAATTTCCTTGAACTTGAGTTGATAAAGCATCAACAATCGCTGAATAAGAATTACCTTTATAATCAGAAGAAACTAAAGGAGCATCTTCTACTCCTAAAATTCCTCGGAGTTCCTCTCTTTTTGAGGCCTTTTTCAAAAGATAATTTACTTCTTCAGCTGTGGTTTCTTTTTTAACGATGCAAACAAAATCAACAATAGAGACAGTCGGAGTTGGTACTCGTAAAGCTAACCCATCCAACTTTCCTTTCAATTCTGGCAAAACCCTAACAACAGCTTTGACCGCTCCGGTAGTGGTAGGAATAATATTTATAGCAGCGGCTCTTGCCTCTCGAAGATTCTTATGCGACAGGTCTAAAATCCTTTGAGTATTAGTGTAACTATGAACTGTTGTCATAAAGCCCTTTTCAATCCCAAATTCTTTATTTAAAACTTTAGCTACCGGAGCAAGACAGTTAGTAGTGCAGGAACACATTGCCACTATATTATTATTCTTAGGATTATATTTTTCTTCATTTACTCCTAAAACAAAATGGGGTATTTCTTCGGTTTTTGCATTAGCAGAAATTATAACCTTTTTTGCCCCAGCTTTTAAGTGTTTTTTTGCTCCCTCTAAATCGGTAAAAAATCCTGTGCATTCCAAAACAATATCAACCCCTAATTCTTTCCAAGGTAATTTTTCGGGGTCGGGGGCAGCAAAAATTTTAACTTTCTTGCCCTCAGCCGTGCCATCGAGCAGAAGCTCGCTTTTACTAAATTTCACTCTTCTATCATAAATTCCATACAAAGAATCATATCTCAAAAGATGAGCCAGGGTTGCAGGAGAAGTCAAATCATTGATAGCTACAACATCCAATTTAGATTGGGTGGTGGGTGGGTTGTAGTCTAAAATTCTCCGAAAAGTTGGCCGACCTATTCTACCAAAACCATTAATTGCTATTTTTGTCATAAATTTAATCTTTAATAATTAATAATTTGGTAATTTTTTCTCTGTCAAAACCAACCACTATCTCCCCATCAATTTCCACTACTGGTACTCCCATCTGGCCTGATTTTTCAATCATCTCTTTTTGGGCTTTTAAATCTTCAGAAACATTGATTTCCTCAAACTCAATGTTGTGCTCTTTCAAAAACTCTTTCAGAGCCACGCAATAGGGACAAATTTGGGTGGTAAATACTTTAACTTTAGTCATATTCACAAACATCAGTTGCTTGATTTTCTGTTAAATCACAAATTAAAGCAGTTAAAACCCTTGCTTCTTCCTCTTCACCAATTCCTTCTCCAGAGCCAACTCTATAATATTTACAGCCAAGCACTAAAGTTGGTATTCCTCCGGTGCTGTATCTGGAAAATACATCCATATCAGCGCTTGAATCCATATTGTTGTGAAAAGAAATAAAGCCAGTAAACTTTTCAGCAACCTCTTCAATTATTGGATGCTCCCATTTACAATGGGAACAGCCTTCAGAACCAAAAAAGTAGATAATTGGTTTCTCATCCTCCAAACAAACTTCGTCATCACTAACTGAGAAATTTCCTAAGGTGGTGCTTTTTTCTTCAGCCCTCGCTTCTGCTTTTTCTTCTGGTTGAGTAAGTTCTTCCTCCAAATCAATTCCCTGGGGAAACAAAATCTTCCCGTCTCTGGTGATGTAAGAGAAAAATTTTTCACCACCTATATCAATTTGCAATTTATACAAACCCCTTTCTTCCTCAACCTCCCCTGCTAAACTTGCTTTTATTTGCCCACCTAAAAGATTTTCATTGATATAATCTAAAGCCAAATTAGCCGCCTCATCGGAAGAGATAACATTCTTTTCAATTTTTTGACCAAATTGAGTATAAACCAAACCTCCAGCCAAAATCCCACAAGCTACCAAAAGCACCAAGATTATTAAATTTTTGTCTTTGATGTCTAGCATAATCTCATTTTAACAATTAGTTTCAAAAAATCAATACTTTTTATTTTACCAATTTTTCCTTTCGAGCATTCTCTTTCTGAAAACTTTTTAACCTTGTCTTTTTCTCCACCACAAACTAAAACCGGAACCGGCTCTGAGCAATGTCTTTTAAGCTTAGAGCAAGTCGAATGGTCAGCGGTCACTACTATTAAAGTATTTTTGAGTTTTAAGAGAGGCTTTAAATTTTTATCAATTTTTTCAATAAATTTCTTTTTTCCTCGAAAATCTCCATCCTCAGCTAAACTGTCGGTAGCTTTAATATGTAAAAATACAAAATCATATTTCTTTAAAGCTTTTTCAGAAGCTTGAATCTTTCCTTTTAAATTTGTATTGGGAAGCCCGTTTGCTCCTCTAACTTTTACTACATCCATTCCTAAAATTCTTCCGATTTGTTGATAAAGGAACTTTCCAGCAATACAACAAGCCCTCACCCCATATCTTTTTTTAAAAGGAGGTAATTTTTTAATGGTGGAAGCTCCTCTCACCAAAAGATAATTTGCTGAAAGCTGACCTAATTTCTCTCTTTTTTTATTTTGAGGGTGCTCTTTTAAAATCTTATGGGCTTTTTTTAAAAATTCATTTAAAATTTTTGCTGTAAAGCTGGCTTTGGGGGTTTTATCGAGGGGTTTAATTTTTCTTGCTCTCTTCCCTAACTTTCCATAAAATGGATCTCCGTCTGAGATATTAGGACTTAAATTTCTCCCCCTCAAAATGATTCCTAATCTATACTCAGTAGCACTTTTTAGCAACAACTTAACGTTATCAATTTTAATTCCTTTCAAAGCTTTGATTAAAGGTTGGGTATTACTGATTCTTCCAGCTCTCCTATCAATCGTATTTAATCTCTCATCAACGGTGGCAAAATTTCCCCTCAAAGCAACATCACCTTTTTTCGCTCGCATACCACAGCCCCTTGCTGTAATAATTCCCCTCCTTATTTTATAAAACTCAGGGTCATAACCAAATAAAGAAAAATGAGCCTCTTCAGAGGTTGGGGTAGCGCCCCGGAATTTAAGTTTCATTAAACCACAAATTCCTTCTCTGGCCAAAAAATCTAAATTTGGGGTTCTGGCTGCTTCCAATGGAGTCTTATTGCCAAGCTCTCTAATTGGTCTATCACCTAAGCCATCTAAGACAATGAAAAGAATTTTCATAGTTCTTCTTCAATTCTCAAAAGTCGATTATACTTCGCCACCCTCTCTCCTCTGGCTGGTGCCCCAGCCATTATCCAGCCAGTGCCCAAGCCCACCGAGAGGTCGGCAATAAAATCATCAGATGTTTCTCCGCCTCGGTGTTTAACAAAAACCTTCCATCCATTTTGGATAGCATATTTAGCTGCCTCGATCGTCTCTGAAACCGTTCCAATTTGATTGGGTTTTAAAATTAATCCATTACAAGCCCTCCTCTCTATTGCCTCTCTTATTCTTTGAAGATTGGTTACCAAGAGGTCATCCCCAATAATGGTGATTCTTCTGCCAAGATCCTGGGTAATTTTTTGAAATCCTTCCCAGTCGTCCTGGGCGAAGGGGTCCTCAATTGCTAAAATTGGGTATTTCTTCAAAAGTTCTGCATAAAAATCTAAAAGTTTTTCTCCACTTAAAATACCTTTTTCAAAATAATATTTTCCATCTCGGAAAAAAGAAGAAGCGGCGATATCAAGAATAATCTTCACTTTGTTTTCGTAGCCCGCCTTCTTTATGGCTTCCATTACCAAATCTAAAGCTTCTTCGGTTTCCTTTAGAGGCGGAGTAAATCCACCCTCAACCCCTACATTGGTAGTTGATTTACCATACCTCTTGCTTAAAATTGACCCCAGAATATGATAAATTTCAGTTCCTACCCGAAGCTTTTCGCGGAAAGAATCAGCTCCAGAAACCACCATAAACTCCTGAACATCTAAATGGCTTTGACCGTGAAGTCCACCTTCCATAGATAAAATACAAGGAGTGGATAAAATTGGGGTTCTTTCAGCAATTTTTGAAATCCATTTCCATAGAGGTAATTTGTTTGTGGCAGCTCCAGCGCGACAACAAGCCATCGATACCCCCAAAATGGCATTGGCTCCGAGTTTTGATTTATTCTCTGTTCCATCTAATTTTATCAGAAATTCATCAATTTCTTTTTGTAAAGTTGCATCTTTGCCTTTTAATTCCGGACCTATAATTTCATTGACATTTTTCACTGCCCTCAAAACTCCCTTACCAAAAAATCTTTTACCTCCATCTCTTAATTCAACTGCCTCATATTTTCCTCGAGAAACTCCCGAAGGCACGGAAGCCCTGAAAATCCCCTGCTCTGTTTCAACTTCTGCTTCAACCGTCGGTTCTCCCTTCGAATCTAAAATCTCCCTTGCTTTTATTTTTTTAATTTTAAATTTTGAATTGTAATTTTTCATTTTTCACTTTTCATTTTTCATTTTGATTAAATATTCATAAGCAGCCAGGGCAGCCCGACAACCCTCACCCGCTGCTATGACAATTTGTTTCCATTTTCCATCATTAATATCGCCAGCAGCAAATATGCCGGGAGTAGAGGTCTGACAGGTTTGAAAA
>JAHCRD010000033.1 GCA_020148085.1 Patescibacteria group bacterium
ATTCCCTGAACCGACCTAAAACTATATTTCTCTACAATTTCCTTCAGATTAGTATAAGAATCATTCACCAAAATCAATCTCTCAATTTTCCCTTTTTCTAATTTCTGATAGAGCTCAGGGTCAAGCTCGATGCCTAATACTTTTCCATTTGGTTTATTTTTTTCTAAAATGGCTGTGGTGTGTCCTCCTAAACCAATGGTCGCATCAATAAAATTTTGGTTTGGCTTGGGGTCAAGATACTCAATAACTTCTTTTTTAAGAACAGGAAGATGAGTCATATTTAAACACCCAATTCTTTCAACCTTTCTGCAATGTCCCCTGCTTCTTTTTCTGTTTTTTGTTTGTAAAAGTTCCAATTCTTCTCATCCCAAATCTCAATCCGATTATAAAGCCCAGCAATAACTACCTTTTTTTGTAAAGAAGCATATTTTTTTAAATAATCTGGAATTAAAATTCTTCCTAATCTATCTAAATTAACCTCCATTGCTCCAGCCAACATAATCCTGGCAAATCCTCGAGCATCAGCTTGAGATAAAGGAAGTTGGGAAAGTTTTTTTGCTAATTTCCCCCACTCTTTCATCGGATATAAGAAAAGACAATTATCAAGACCCCGAGTAATCACTGCTTTTTTACCCAAAAGCTGCCTGAATTTACCAGGGATAGCCAATCTTTTTTTATCATCTATGGTATATGTATATTCTCCTAAGAACATAAGTTATTAACAGAAATAAGGAGTTATCCCCACAGTTTTCCACAATTTCCCATCTATCTCCATTTTCACTCCATTTTAAACCAATGTCAATCACTCCTCTACCACTATTAAAAACCCTTATTTTTCAATAAAAATCAAGAAAAACTCTGTTTTGCCTCTAATTTTTTCCACAGTTTTTCCACAGAAACAAAAACCACCTTCTAAAAAAGGGTGGTTTTAGGTCACTTTTTACCTAATTAAGCTTTAAAAACAATCTCTTACTCTTTAAAATATCCTTTATCTTTAAGCTGGGTAATTTTCTTTTTCAAGGTCTTTTTTGCTCGATATTCCCCTATTTCTTTTTTCCGCTCTTGGGCCCATTTATCTAAACCAATAAATTTCGATTTGAAAATCCAAACTATGGTCAAAGCTATACCCAGAGGAAGTAAAAGAGAATCTATGATTCTATTGCTCACCCCAGTAACTACACCTGCTACTCCTTTCCTTGTAACCTTAACTTTACAAGTATCACTGTCAGAGGTCTCAGAAGTGTAAGCTCTGGCAGTGTTGATTAAGTCAGTGGTTCCAAAACTGAAATTCTCTTTGGCAGCAACTTTTGCTTCAAAGATGAGGGTTTTTGATTCTCCGGGGGATAAATCTCCTATATTAACCGCTTGAGTACTTATATTTTTGGTTTTGGAAACATTATCTATCTCCAAATTACCTTGATAGATTATATTTGATGGTAAATCATCTTTTACCTTTACGTCTCGAATTTCAGTATCACCAGTTGATTTAACCACAATCCTAAAAAGTAATTCATCAGAAGGGTCAGCGCTCCTGTAAATGTTATACCAGGTTGTATCTCCCCGAGAAACGTTCTTGACTGATTTTTTAACACTTAATTCTCCCTGACCCAGGCTGGTTACTCTTAAATTCCATCGGCAATCTTTATTAGAGGAATCTCCATCAAGCCCGATGATAATATCTGAAGAAGGGGTTCCCTCCCAAGTTTTTGTCCAAGAATTATTTTCTTCAGAATAGATTTGACTACAATTAGATTTGTAAATTATCAAATCATTTACATTACAACCCGTTCCAGACCAGCTTAGCTCAACTTCAATCTTCTCTCCAGAAGATTCTCGAACTTTGTAATATTTCCAATCAGTACTGTTTAAGCAACCACTTCTTGAATCACCAATATACATATAACCATCAGGGTTAGAACAACTTGAATCACTCTTTGAACAAACCTCCTCCTCTTCTTGATTAAGCACTCTGACTCTCATACTGTCAGAATCAGTTAATCCTTTATCATCGGTAACAGTTAAAGTACAGGTGTAGGTTCTGTCATAACTAACCGAAGGGGCATCAAAGGTTGGTCTGGCAGTATATCTGTTAGATAGATAACCCCCAGTACAGCTCCAACTATAAGTTATTGGATCGCCATCAGGGTCAGAACCTGAACCATCTAAGGTTATTGATTGTCCCTCAGAGACCTCTTTGTCAGGTCCTGCGTCAGCCACTGGAGGATTGTTGGCGATGGTTACTTTTGTAGAAACAGTGTTGCTTTGAGAAGGGTCGGTTTGGGTGCTGTCAATGGTACCCTTGTTATAAATATAAGTAGTGCCTTGAGGCAAATCATCTTTTACTTTCACCTTAAATATTTTAGTCCCGGAACTACCTGCTCCTAAATTCCCGATATTCCAATTGATTTTCCCTCCAGAAACAGTGCCTCCGCTTGCATCGTAAATATCAAGGTAATTTTCGTCGAAATCATCGGACAGCCCTACTCCTGTTGCTGAACCACTACCGGTATTTTGATAAGATAAGGTATAAGTTAAGATATCCCCTTCTTGAGCAGTGCTTTTATCAACCGATTTGCTAAGGGAAAGTGAGGGTTTGAAAGTCTCCTTTAAGGTAAAGGTAACATTTTTTGGGTGGACACTTTGGTATCCAACCTCACCATAATTCCAAAGATGCTCAAGCCGAACCTGGTGATTTCCAGCACTGAAATTATGCTCTCCTAAATTTTCATTTTCATAATCAGGGCCATGAGCCGTTATATTAGGGTCAGAGGTTTGGCCAATGTATTTTCCATCAACTAACACCTTATACTCTTCATGAAGTTGGTCACGACCACTGTTTGCGCTGTAATAAGTGGCAACCCCATATCGTCCATTGTAAGGCAGGTTAATAGAACCTTCCATATAACTTATTCCCCCACTTCCCCAGGGTTGCATATAACCACTGAATACTACTTTATAACTTTGAGAAAAAGCAAAATCTAAAGGCAAAACTACCCCTCCTACGACTAAGGATAATATTATGGTAGAGATTATTAAATTTCTTCTTTTAATCATAAATTTAAATGATTAACTCAGCCTGAATGGCAATTCTTTCTTGGTCTTTGCCTGGAGGCCAACAACTTAATAATATTACCATTGATTTAGAGTTTGTCAAGTCCGATGAAGGAACTTCTTCCCCTCGTTTCAGAAAGAATTTTTTTCTAACTTTATAAGAAAATTGTCGATGATTAAAATAAACGTGGAATTCATCTCTTCTTTCTAATGTATTTAAATCACTAAAAACCCAGTCATAATTTATTTTTGGCCAGCCAGGAGGAGCGCTGTGACCCAAAATTATTGTCGTACCTTGCTCGCCTGGTAAAACAGATTCAGGATGTAGCAAAACTCCTCTTTTTAAGGCATCTTTAAAATCGTCTTCCCCCTCCTCAGCAAAAACAATCGGAGCTTCAATCCCAATTTTAGGAATCTCAATACTGTTTTCTTTCTCAAAGTAATTATTGTTTGTAGCTTCTATGGCTTGGGGCTTACTTTTTTCGAACAAATCAGAAAGCTTGGCATAAATAACTCTGTAATTAAAGAGGAAAGAAATATCATTCCAATTTATAATCAGAAAACTAATTAAAAATATAAGAATAAAGGGTTTGTAAAGTCTTTTAATCTTTTCTTTCATAAAATACTTAAACTATGGGGAATAATTCTAATTACGAATTCTTTGTCTATAAAAATAAACAAAATTAATACGATAACGAAGATGGCTGTTTTCCAGATTAAATCTTTATGTTGGACATCGAATTTAACAAAAATATTAATGATTAAAGAAATAATGATGAAAACTAATGAGAAAAAAATAATTTTTTGAACTAAATCATTATAACTCATTGTCATAAATCTAAAAAAATCAGAACCAAGGCTACTCTCGGTCTCGAGTCCTTGTGATTCAACGCTTATTACTTCTTCAGAAATGGTTTCTCTCTCTGGCTCTGTCGCTTTTTCTTCTTCTTTCTCTATGCTATTTTTAGTTTCTGGCTCCGTGCCATTTACAATTTTTTGTGGTTCTTTTAAAGTTTTTTTAGTTAGAGGGGAGCCAAAAAGCTGAACTACCACTGTTGTCTCATTTCCCTCAAACTCTCCTTTAAGGACGGCTATGCCAATGTCTTGAAAATTTGAATTCAAAAGATTTGCTTTATGAGAGGGCGAGTTTTTCCAGGCCTGATGAATTTCTTCTGAATCCAAAAATCCGATGCCCAAATTCTCTCCCGCTAATTGATAATCATAATCTGCTTTCTGAAACCAATACCAGGGGGTTACACCTTTTGGGCTTTGATGGCTGAAATAATCTTTATTTATCATATCTTGAGCTTTCAGTAGAGCTGCTTTATTTAATTGAGGATTTTCTTCTAAAATATTAATACCCAAATCCTCTCTTTCTCCATTAGTCAATTCAATTAAAATGGCTCGTGAAATCTCAGCAAAAAAGATGGTCTTAGGGAAATAAACTAAGAAAGGGATAATAATAAGTCTTAAAAGAATTAAAATTACCAGATAATAAACCAAAAATTCGCTTTCTAAGAATTTGGGTCGATAATTATTCTCTTGGCAAGGAATAAATATTATTTTAAGTTTTGAAATAATTTTTTCGGACATCTTTCTTCTCTTTACTATATCAAAATTTCTTAAAAAAGTCAAATAATAAAAGAGCTCTAAAAAAAGAGCTTTTGAGGTTATTATTTTATACTGATTTACTCAATTGTTAAGCTGAAATCTTCTGGTTTAATCTTTACCTTGTTTCCTCTTTTAAGTTTCCCTCCTAAAATTGCTCTTGCCAGGACATTTTCTATTTTATCTTGGATAACTCTCCTCATCTCTCTTGCTCCAAAAGCTGGTGAATACCCCAACTCAACTATTTTTTGTTTAATTCCCTTAGTAATTACAAATTCTATTCCCTTATCAGAGAGGTTTTCTTTCAATCGAGAGAGCATAAGCTGGGCAATATCCAAAAGATTCTCTGGGGTCAATGGCTTGAAAACAACTACGGCATCAAATCGGTTAATAAATTCTGGTCGGAACACTCTATGCCTGAAAAGATAATCTAAAAGGTCTTTTTTGACAATATCCATCTTTTTATCCTTTTCAATGTCTTCCCTGATAATTTCTGCTCCAGCATTGCTTGTTCCAATAATTATGGTATTTTTAAAATCAACCTTTCTTCCTTGGCCGTCGGTTAAGTAGCCTTCGTCTAAAACCTGCAAAAATAAATTTAAAATATTTGGATGGGTTTTTTCAATTTCATCAAAGAGAATCAAAGAGAAGGGGTTTTCTCGAACCGGAGTTGTTAGAAGTCCTTCTACTCCGGGTGCCCCGATTAATCTCTTAATATCATCAATATTTTGAAACTCTGACATATCCAATCTTATCATTCGCTCCTCCCCTTTAAAATATATGGCACTTAATGCTTTTGAGGTTTCGGTTTTCCCAACACCGGTTGGACCCAAAAATAAAAATGTTCCCATGGGCCTGGCTCTCACTTGAATTTCAGCTCTGGCTCTTCTTAAAGCTGCACTCACTTCCTTGACCGCCTCTTCTTGATTAATAATTCTTTGATGAATTAATTTTTCTAAGTTTAACAAAATCTCTTTTTCTTTCACTTCAAGTTTTTCTAAAGGTATTTCAATTCTTTCTGAAACTACTCTCTTTATATGCTCTGGTATTAAAACCAGATTTCTTGTCTGCCCTGTTAAATAAACCATTGCTTCATCCAAAACCTCAATTGCTTTTTTGGGAAAGGGGATATCAGTAATATATCGAGAACCCAATTTTAAAATTTCTCTCAGGGCTTTGTAACTAATAAATTTTTTGTGCTTTCCTTCAAAAAATGCAACATA
>JAHCRD010000034.1 GCA_020148085.1 Patescibacteria group bacterium
ATCGCTCCTTACAGATTAGCCAGAATATTTAGTTTTTTTCATCCCGAAGCAGACCCCTTAGGAATCAGCTATCAGCTGAAACAGGCCTTGATTGCTATTGGCTCAGGAAAAATATTTGGCATTGAGAAGGGATTTGGGTTGGGGGTGAGCCGGCAAAAATTTGGCTTCTTACCCCATTCAATGTCAGACTCAATTTTTGCTATAATAGGAGAAGAGATGGGTTTTATTGGCTGTACAATCCTTATCGTCTTTTTCTTAGTTCTTGCTTGGCGAGGTTTGAGAATAGCCTACACTTCCGAAAAAAGTTTTTTCCAACTTTTAGCATTAGGGATTACAGTTTGGATAATGTTACAAACTTTCTTCAACATCGGAGGAATGATTGGGATTTTGCCTTTAGCTGGAATCCCTCTACCATTTTTCAGCTATGGAGGTTCACATCTAATCGCTGAAATGATTGGGGTTGGCATACTTTTAAATATTTCAAAAAAACTATGAAAATTGTTTTCACCGGTGGTGGAACAGCAGGCCACATATTTCCAATTGTGGCTATCACCAGAGAAATAAGAAAAATCTATTCCGGAGCTGGGCTCAGGTTGTTTTACCTTGGTCCAAAAGATGAATACAGTTTAACTTTACTATCTGAGCAAGGAGTATTAGTTAAAAAAATATTGGCTGGTAAACTGAGGAGATATTTTTCTTTTAAAAATTTTTTAGATATTCTTAAAATTCCTATTGGAATCTTGCAGGCTTCCTTTTGGCTTTTCTTTTTAGCTCCAGATCTTGTTTTCAGCAAAGGGGGGTATGGCTCTTTACCTGTAGTGTTAGTAGCACGAATCTTGCATATCCCCATTTTTTTACACGAATCAGACATTAGTCCGGGGGTTGCTTCAAGAATAGAAAGTAAATATTCTTTAGAAATTTTCACTTCTTTTGAGAAGACCGAATTCTTCCCAAAAGAGAAAATAATTTGTGTTGGAAATCCTATTCGAAAAGAAATCTTGAAAGGTTCGGAGAAGGAAGCCAAAAAGATTTTTAATTTACAGGAAGTAAAACCCATAATTTTGATTTTAGGAGGGTCTCAAGGAGCAAAGAATATAAATGAAATAGTTCTTGAAATTCTGCCAGAACTGGTCACCAATTTTGAAGTAATCCATCAAACAGGAATGAGAAACCTCAACCAAGTGAAAGCCGAAGCAGAAGTTATGATAACAGAGGAAAGTTTAAGAAAATATTATCATCCTTTTGCTTTCTTAAATGAAAATTATTTAAAAAATGCTCTTTTTTGCTGCGATTTGGTAGTTTCAAGAGCAGGAGCTGGAAGCATTTTCGAGATTGCAGCTTGGGCAAAACCAAGTATTTTAATTCCTTTACCAAGTGCAGCTCAAAACCATCAGTTAAAAAATGCTTATGCCTATTCTCGAATGGGAGCAACTGAGGTTATGGAAGAGAAAAATTTAAAACCCCATTTCTTTTTAGAGAGATTGAAGCATTTGTTTTCTCGACCCGACCTACTTGAGAAAATGTCAGAAAGAGCCCAGAACTTCGCTCGCCCCAAAGCGGCCCGCATAATTGCCTCATATATTCTTGAATATCTCGCCTAACGAGCATACTTAGTTAATAAAATGATTGATGATTTAAAATTAATAAGGCCTGGAGAAATTAGAGTGAGGATAGCTCCCGCCCCAACTGGACCTCCTCATATTGGTCTGGCCAGGACCGCTCTTTTTAATCATCTCTTTGCCAAAAAATATCAGGGTAAGTTCATTTTAAGAATTGAAGATACAGATATTGCTAGGTCAAAGAAAGAGTGGGAGGAAGACATTATTGAGGGATTAAAATGGTTAGGGATAGAATGGCAGGAAGGTCATTATCGACAATCAGATCGAGGAGAGATTTACAAAAAATATATTAAAAAACTTTTAGATGAGGGGAAGATATATTATTGTTTTTGTTCCAAGGAAGAATTAGAAGCTCATCGAAATTATCTGATGAGTATTGGCCAGCCTCCTCGCTATTCTGAGAAATGCCGAAATCTCTCTACTGCAGAGATTAAAAAGAATTTACAAGCCAAAAAGCCCTTTGTTTTGAGATTTAAAACTCCTAGCAAAAAAGTTGGCTTCCGAGACCTTTTACGAGGGGAAATAGAGGTTGAAACAGATACCTTTGGAGATATGGCAGTGGCTAAAGATTTAACTACTCCTTTGTATAATTTAGCTTGTGTCATTGACGATTTTGAAATGAAAATAACTCATGTTATCCGGGGAGAAGAACATATTCCAAACACTCCAAAACAAATTTTGATAGCTGAAGCTTTAGGAATATCTTTGCCAAAATATCTCCATTTGCCTTTGATTTTAGGACCTGATAGAGCTAAATTAAGCAAAAGACACGAAGCTAAACCAGTTTTGGAATATAAAGAAGAAGGATATTTACCTGAAGCGGTCGTGAATGTTCTGGCTCTCTTGGGCTGGAACCCGGGAACTTCTCGAGAAATTTTCTCGATGAACTCCCTCGTGCAAGAATTCTCAGTTGAGGGAATACAAAAGGGAGGAGCAGTATTTAATCCCCAGAAATTGGATTGGATAAACGGATTTTATATCAGGCAAAAACCAATTCCTCGGTTAACTGAACTTTGCTTGCCCTATCTAATTGGAGCTGACCTTTTGCAACCTTTATTTGAAACTGAGCAATATCCGCCAGCTTACGGAGCAAGCATAATCACTCAAAAATATAAAATAATAGAAACCGGAGAGGAAATAACTTTTGACAAGTTACAAAAAATTGTAGGATTGTATCAGGAAAGATTGAAAAAACTTGCTGAAATTCCGGAATTGACTGATTTCTTTTTCAAAAAGGATTTGGATTATCCCAAAGAACTTTTAAGATGGGGGGATATGGAAGAGAAAGAAATTAAAGATGCTCTTGACAGATTGAAGAAAATATTGGCTCGCATCAAGGAAAATAATTGGACAAAGGATAACTTGGAAAAAATTTTATTGCCAGAGGCAGAAAAAATAGGCGATAGGGGATACCTTTTGTGGCCTTTACGGGTGGCACTGACAGGCAAAGAGGCCTCAGCTGGACCCTTTGAAATCGCTGAAATCTTAGGAAAAGAGAAAAGCTTATCTAGAATAAAAGAAGCGAGGAAGAAACTGTAAGCATGAAACATGAAACTTAAAACCTGAAACTTAAAATAAATAAAAACTTATGAGTAAATGCTTATTTTTAATAATCATCTTCCTGATTTGTTTTGGATTTTACAGCTCGGTTGTTGCTCAAACCCCCTTTCAAGAAATTCCTCTTGGTGAAGAAGAGAAAACAATGATTGGAGAGGGGATTGAAATTTTGAAAAAGACCTTAAAAGAGGTCTTGGCAATCTGGAAACAAGTTCACCAACAAATAACGAAATATTGGAAAGAGAATATTCTGCCAAAGATTCAAGCCTGGTATGAAAGAAAAAAACCAGAAATCAAAGAACAATTCGAAAAAGAGAAAGAAGAATTAACAAAAGAAATAAAACAAACTTTCTCCAATTTCTGGCAATGGCTCAAAGACCTGATTAAATAAAGGTGATGAGTGGCATCCACGAGAGGGGACTTGACAAAGGGCCCTGTATATTAATATAATGGAAGTGAGTATAATAACCCTTCCACTTAATGATATATGGCAGCAACCAGCAGATCTACAAAAAACAAAGATAATAATATAGCACTACCCTATTTAGATGATTTTCTCTTGAGCCTACAATCAAATAATTACTCTCAAGAGACAATTTATAATTATGAGAGAGATTTAGAAGTGCTTCGAAATTTTTTGGAAGAGATAAATACTGATTTCAATAAGGTAGATAAAAAAACTATTTTAAATTATAAAGCTTATTTAACCTCTCAAGACCGGAAAACACCAATTCTTGAGACGGGAAAGAAAAAACTTGGCAGTTTCTCTATAAATCGAATGTTATCTTCTCTTCGTTCATATCTAAAATTTTTAATAGATATGGATTACAAAACTCCAATTTCCCCAGATATGGTGAAGCTAGTAAAAACCGCGAGGAAAAATCCTCGGGTTTCTGAATTCGAAGAAATAGTAAAGATAATTGAATCTCCTATGCAATTTGAAAAAAAAGATAAGATTGCTTTAAGAAATAGAGCAATATTTGAGATGTTATTTTCTACTGGAATGAGAATTTCTGAGTTAATAACTTTAAAAAAAGACCAGATTGATAAGACTGGTCGAATTTTTATCAGGGGTAAGGGAAAAAAAGAGAGATTTGCCTATTTAACTCCCAGGGCTAAAAGACATTTAAAAAATTATTTTGAGGTACGTGGAGAAACGGATTCTCCCTATGTTTTTGTGCCTTACCGAGGAAAAAATGTTCATATTAAAGATAAAAAAATTTCCCCTACTTATTTACAGAGGAAAATTAAAAAATATCGAGAATTACTAGGAATTAATCTCCCTATCTCTTGCCATTCGATCCGCCATGCTTTCGCCACCTATTTAGCAGAAAGTGGCGCCAATCCAGCAGCGATTCAGATATTGTTGGGCCACGAATCTTTAGATACCACTACTCGTTATGTCCACGCTTCTGATCGTTATGCAGAAAGAATACATCGCAAATATCACCCTTTAAAAGAATAACTCTACTCCCCTACATCCTCAATTTCTAAAGGGGGTTTTTGGAGGTAAAATTGAGTTAACATTCCCGTCCCAAATGAAAGTAAACACAAAAGAAAGATTATTAAAAATAACAAAATATCGTTTAAATGGCTCTTGAAAAAGTTTTTAAGGCGTGGTAACATAAAAAAATATAAAATAATTTTGCAGTTTGCTCCGTCATTTTGCATTTTTCATTTTGAATTTTGCATTTGACTGAGCGAAGCGAAGGAACGTGGCAAAGACAAAAGCAAAAGGGGCAACAAGATTGGGAAGGGATTCTGAAGCAAAAAGATTAGGGATTAAAATTTATGAGGGTCAAAAAGTGAGACCCGGAATGATTATAGTGCGCCAACGTGGCACCAAGTTTTTGCCTGGGAAAAATGTTGGTCGTGGTAAGGATTACACTTTATTTGCTTTAAAACTTGGAATTGTCAAATTCAAAACAAAAAGAAAAAAGAAATTTAGTGGCTCTCAAAGAACTGCTAAAGTCGTTGAAGTGAAGTAATTATTTTATTATTTCAAGCAAACCCGAATGAATTCTCGGAATAATGGATGAGGTCTTAAGGGTCTTGATTTAAATTCAGGGTGGAATTGAGTGGCAACAAAAAAGGGATGATTTGGAATTTCAACAATTTCAACTAAATCTCTTTCAGGATTAATCCCAGCCATTATCATACCTTTCTTTTCTAAAATATCTCTAAATTCATTATTTAGCTCATAGCGATGGCGATGACGCTCAGAAACAAGGGTAGAACCGTAGGCCTTTCGAGATAAACTTCCCGGAGTTAATTTACATTGATAATCTCCTAATCTCATTGTTCCACCGTAATTTTTTTGCGCTAACTTTTCTTTTTGGCCTGGTATAACATCAATTACTGGTACTTGACATTTTTGAGCAAATTCAGTAGAATTTGCCCTTTTTAATTTACAAATGTTTCTGGTAAATTCAACTGTAGCCAATTGCATTCCCAGACAAAGTCCTAAAAAGGGAATTTTATTTTTTCTG
>JAHCRD010000035.1 GCA_020148085.1 Patescibacteria group bacterium
TTATCTATGCTATAGCTGGATTAGCAATTGCCCTGTTCGCTATGATTATTCCTGCAATAGTTAAGTTTATGATAGGGGTGTAAGGAAGTCCCATCTTCATACAAAAATCCAAATTCGAAAATATTTCTAACCCTGAGGCAACTTAAAAGTTGCCTCAGGGTTTTGCCGAGGTGGTGAAACTGGGAAACATGTAGGACTTAGGATCCTATGGCGAAAGCCTTGTGGGTTCGAATCCCACCCTCGGCATAATCTTAGCACCAAAAAGCCGCCTCTTTGGCGGTTTTTTGAATTTACAGAGAACAGTTCTCTGATTATTCTGCTGTTTGGATGGTAATTTTCTTTTTCTTTACCCTTCTTACCCTTGGAATTTTAATAGTTAAAATTCCCTTGCCCAATGATGCTTTAATTCTTGAAGTGTCAACGTCCTCTGGCAGGATTATCTGCCTTGAAAAAATCCCCCAGTAGCATTCTTGATAAAAATAATTTTTTTCTTTATCTTTTTCTGGTTCTTTTCTTTCGCCTTTTATCACCAACATCTCATTTTCAATAGAGATATCTATGTCTTCTGACTCAACTCCAGCAATAGGAGCTTGGATGCAAAATTCAGAATCTGTTTGATAAATATCAACTGCTAATTGACCTTCAGTCTTCAACCAGTCTGAGGCTTTTTTTGGAGCAGAGACAGGAATTTTTTTTGGCTTTTCTTCTTTACCCAACTCCTTCTTCTTAACCTTTTCTTTCTTCGGGGGTTTAACTTTCTCCTTTTCTTCTTCAGCAATCCCTATATCTTTTTTGAGTTTTTCGAAAAACGACATGTTAGAAATCGTTAATGAACGAATACGAAGTATTCGTGAATTTACGAGTTCTTACACCCCCCACTAACTTTGCCTCCAAGCTTGGTGGCGGCGCACGATGGGCGAATAGCCCAGTCCGCCAAAGGCGGACAACACTATTCGTGTTGAGTGCGCCGCGAGGGTTAAACTTTATAAAACTATTATAATTTACTTGTTATCCAATTGGATCGCAAAGTTAGTGGGGGGTAAAGTTCTGCCTACCAATCGCGCTTCACCTACGACTCGCGCTCTTGGGGCATCACTTTACATACACTTTTCAACCTTTTTAGTTTTTTGAAACTGAAAGAAACAAAGAAAGCAAGAATTACTAAGATAATAATCGGCAAAATAAATCTTCCTAAATTCTCTATCCCCATTATAGACCAATTATATAACCCATGTAAAGCAAAAGCTATCCCCAAGCCAAGAATAAAGAATCTTCTTCTTTTTTCAATATGCAGAAGTGATAAAGCCAAAAAATATCCCAAAGTTCCTGAACAAAGAGCATGCAAAAAGGTCGCGGAAACAAACCTCCACCCCATCACCTCCAAAGCTTTAACCGGAGTTAAAATCGGGTGGTAGTTGCTCAAAACCAAAATATTTTCTAAGCTGGCAAACCCCAAAGCAGAAATAATCATATAAATCAAAAGGTCTGGTGGTTCGTCCAATTCAGGATTTCTGAAAACTCCAACTCTCACTACCAAATATTTCAAATACTCTTCTATTAAAGCTCCACCCAAAAAGATAACCAAGAGGGAACTGGAGATTATCTTCTGGAAACCTTTTTCTAAAAAAATAGCGAAAAAAGCAGCCAACATTCCGAAAAGAAAGATTTTCAAAATCATCCGGTTCGATTCGGGATGAACATCTTTTCTGAGATAAAAAAGAAGCCAGATAATACTCGGTAGAAAGCCGAAGAGATAAAGGAAATAAATCATTGTGAATTTCTAATGACTAATTTCTAATCAATGCCCAATGCTTAAATGTCTAATGTCTAAAATTTTGGTCATTTAGAGCCGGGCCAGCTCTCGACCATTAGGCATATCTTTTTATTTTTCAAAGGCAATTTTTGATAAATTTCTTCAGTAATAAATGGCATAAAGGGATGGAGAAGCTTCATTGAAGTCAGTAAAACATAGATAAGAATGTTTGAAGTTTGCTCTTTGAGCTTTGGGTTCTGAAGTTGTTTTTTTGATTGTTCAATATAAAGGTCACAAAAATTATGCCAGAAAAAGTGATACAAAGTTTGAGCTACCTGACCAAACTTAAAGTTCTCTAAATCTTTTGTTGCTGATTTTATTGCTTGCTCAAGTGTTTTCAATATTTTCTTATCAGCCACAGTTAAATTTTTTATTTGCGTAAATCCGCCTGGTGAGCGGAGCGAGCTAAAATCCGCGTTAATCTGCGTAGGTTTGTTCGAAAGAACAAACCTAGTAGCGTTCCAAATCTTATTGCAGAATTTCTTCCCCATCAAAATAACTCCTTCATCAAAACAAATATCCTGAGAACCGGTTGTCTGCCAGATTAAACCAAACCGGGTAGCGTCAGTTCCATATTGTCTAATTAAATCCATTGGATCTACCACATTTCCTAAAGATTTGCTCATTTTCTTTCCATATTTATCTAAGATAGTGGGATGGGTGTAGACATTGCGGAAAGGAATGTTGCTGGTAAATTCAATTCCTGAGAAAACCATTCTGGCAATCCAGAGATAGAAAATTTCTCTAGCGCTGGAGATAAGGTCAGTTGGATAATAATTTTTTAAATCTTTTGTCCTCTTGGGCCAACCAAGAGTAGCAAATGGCCAGAGAGCTGAAGAGAACCAGGTATCCAAAACATCTTCTACTCCTTTGATTGGTATTTTGTGTCCCCACCAGATTTGTCTTGATATACACCAATCTCTTATTTGATCGAACCAGCTGAGATAAATTTTTTTTCGAGAAGGAGGAATGAATTTTATTTTATTTTTGCGGGCAACATCGATTGCTTTTTTGGCAAGTTTATCAATTTTTAAAAACCACTGCTTTGAAGGAATAATCTCAATTGTTGTGTCGCAGCGATAACATTTTGGAATTGATAACTCATAATTTTTTTCTTTTTCTAAAAAATTGAGTTTTTTTAAATCTTCAATTATTTTTTTCCGAGCCTCAGAGATCTTTAGTTCTTGATAAGGTGGAGGAGCATTTTTGGTAATTTCCCCTTTCTCGTCAATTACCTGAATCATTTGAAGTTTGTGGCGAAGAGAGATTTCATAATCTTTTAAGTCATGAGCAGGGGTTACTTTTACTGCCCCGGTTCCGAATTTTGGATCAACTAATCTATCAGCAATAATTGGAATTTCCCGATGTACTTGAGGTAAGATTACTTTTTTACCGATTAAGTTTTTATATCTTTTATCTTTTGGATTGACTGCCACCGCTGTATCTCCCAACATTGTTTCAGGTCTGGTCGTCGCCACCACAATGTAATCAGTTTTGCGCTTTGCATTTTTAGCTTTGAGCTTATATTTGATATACCATAGCTTGCCTTTTTTCTCTTCATATTCAAGTTCCAAATCTGACAAACTGGTTTGACATCTCGAGCACCAATTAACTGGCCTTTCCCCCTGATAAATCCAACCCTTTTTCCAGTATTGCAGAAAAGCTTGTTCCACAGCCGTGATATAATTTTTGTCCATGGTAAACCGAGTTCTTGACCAATCACAGCTACAGCCAAGTTTTTTTAATTGATCTAAAATAATGTTGCTGTATTTTTCTTTCCACTGCCAAATTCTTTTAATAAATTTTTCTCTGCCCAAGTCAAAGCGGGTTTTACCTTGTTTTTTAAGTTCTTTTTCGATGACAACCTGGGTGGCAATACCGGCATGGTCAAGTCCTGGCACCCAAAGTACTTTTTTGCCATTCATCCTTTCTTTTCTTACTAATGCATCAAGCAAGGTATTCTCCAGGGCATGACCCATATGAGCTTCTCCCGTAATATTAAGGGGAGCCATAGCAACCACAAATTTCTCTACCTTTTTCTTTTTCTCTCTGGGAAGTTTGTCGGGATTAAAAAATCCTGATTTTTCCCAGAGCTTGTAAATTTTTTGTTCAATAGTTTTTGGATTGTAGACTTTAGAAATAATCATATTCTTAAATTAGCATTCGCTTTAATTTTCTGCCAATTTTTTGAAGCTTTTTTCTGATTAAAATACCCTGTCACCCCGACCATTGCTGCATTGTCGGTACAGAAAATTTTTGGCGGAACCAAAAAATTAATTTTTAATTTTAAATTTTTAATTTTTAATTGAAACTGCTTACGCAGTTCATCGTTTGCTGCTACGCCTCCACCAAGCATTATAGTTTTTGCTTTATAACTTTTTGTTGCTTGAATAGTCTTTCTAATTGAAACATCGATAATTGCTTGCTGGATTTCTTTTGCCATTTCTCTAATATATTCCTTGGAAGTCCTCATTTTTTTTGACCTTTTCTTAAAATCATAAAGAACAGCAGTTTTTAAACCAGAAAAAGAGAAATCGTAATTTTTACTATTTATCATTGGCCTCGGCAAGTTTATTTTTAATTTTTCATTTTTCATTTTTAATTTCAATTGTGCAGCTTGCTGCGCAATTGCAGGACCCCCAGGGTATCCTAATCCCAAAATCCTGGCTGTTTTATCAAAACATTCTCCTGCTGCATCATCTCTTGTTTCACCAATAATCTTGTAGTCACCGATTCCCCTCATTAGAATCAACTGCGTATGCCCCCCACTGACAATTAAACAAATCGCCGGAAAGATTTGAGATTTGAGATTTGAGATTTTAGATTTGCCAACGAAGTTGGCAAAGATGTGTGCTTCGATATGATTAATCGGAATAATCGGTAAGTTCCTTTGTTGAGCTAAATCTTTTGCAAAATTTATTCCCATCCATAGACAGGGATCCAAGCCTGGCCCAATTGTTACTGCAATAGCATCAATTTTCGGTTTTTTCCTAGGAAGCTTCGCTCCCCTTAAAGCTTTTTTGAGTACCATTGGCAAATTCTTTTGGTGCTCTCTTTTTGCTAAACTTGGATAAACCCCTCCATATTTCCGATGTATTTTCACTTGCGAAGAAACAACATTAGAAAGAACCTCGGCCTTAAAAGATTTGACATTTGACATTTGACATTTGACATTTACGATACTGATACAGGTATCGTCACAGGAAGTGTCAATGGCTAAAATTTTCATAACTTTTTTTATCTTATCTCAAATCTTGTAATTTTTCAATTTTTAAGGTAGAATTAACAAAATGGCCCTGTCGTCTAGTGGTGAGGACGTCAGCCCTTCAAGCTGAAAATACGGGTTCAACTCCCGTCAGGGCCACTTTTAAATATGGATAAATATCTCGAAGTTAGTCGGGCTTCGGATCTCCCCAATCGCAGGGAAAGGTGGCTTTATCGGTTTTTTGAGATTTTGCCAGGCACTATAAGTTTGGCTACTTTAAGTTTTGCTTTGCTTTTTTCTTGGTTAAGACCTGTTTGGGTCGCTTTTTTTATAATTCCCTTTTGTCTTTACTGGGCTTTGAAAGTTATCTATCTTTCTTTTCATCAGATTGCTTGTTTCAGGCAGATGAAAAAAAATCTTAAAATCAACTGGCAAAAAAAAATAGAAAGACTTTTCTGGAAAAATATTTATCAGTTAGTGATTTTACCGATATACAAAGAGGATTGGGAGATAGTTAAGGAAACCTTAGAGTCACTGAAAAATTCAATTTACCCAAAAAAGAGAATGATTGTAGTTCTGGCTCAAGAAGAAAGAGCAGGCAAGACCGCAAAAG
>JAHCRD010000036.1 GCA_020148085.1 Patescibacteria group bacterium
CTGGCAGGAAAAGTTTGGAAGACCATTTAGAATTTTTACAGGATGCTATGGCAGATGAATTTTTAGATAGGACCACTAAAGATGAATTAAAAGAACAATATCTTAAAACAATAGAAGCCAAAAGGACTCAAGACAGGACAATTATTGATGCCCAAATTGAGTTTAATCAAAAAGACAGGACTGCTGATTCAATAAATAAGGCAATAGCATCAGTAAAAAGTCAACTGACCAAACCAGATATTCAGAAAGATGAAGCTTTAAGAATTTCTTATGAATTGCAATTGGCAACTCTGGAAAAAGAAAAATTGGAAATAGGAATAGAAGATAAAATGAATTGGATGGCAATTAACCTGATGAGTAAAGACAGGAAGAATCCTTCTCTCTGGAAATTAGAAACATTTTCTGGGTTCAGAGATAAAGGAGGGAATCTGCCGGTTAATATCGGCGGAGTAAGATATTCTTCTGAACAAGAATACTGGCAGATTACTTTAGATAATTATGTTCAAAACGATTTTGGAAATGAGTATATAGCCGAAAACAAAGGCGAAGGTGCTCTGCTTTGGAACAAAATGGGAATATTGCCCGATTCTTATTTGAATAATTTAATTACTAACAATAATATTATCAGAACTCATCCTGAACTTGCGGACTTTCAAATAGTTATGGCTTCTGCTATTCAGGATTCAATTACCAATGCTTTAAGTTTAAAAGCTAAGGATTTAACCGCAAAGTATTATTTAGATAAACCAACTATAGCAACTGAAAGTGATTACCAGAAAGCAAAATCAGAATTGACTAATCTTCAAAATATGTTTGGTGAAGATTACTCTTTGTCTCCAGAAATTCAGAAGCTGGAAACTCAATTGATAGAAAAAAGAGTAGCAACCACTGAGGATATTTTGAAGGTTGTGGGAGATGTGATGGCTGACCCCGAAGCTTATGGAGAAAGTTTAGATATTACTTGGCAAGAAGCTCTTTCTAAGTATGGGGAGACCGCTGCGATGGAAGTCCCTGCCAAGATTTACAAAGAAAAAGCCCCTCTGGAAGTTGCGAAAGAAATTACTGAAGCTGGAGAAAAAATAGTAAAACCTGAAAAGGTAGAAAAGAAACCTACACCTACTATTGACCCCAAAGCATACGCTGCTGAAAAAGGGTATTCTAAATATTTTCAAAAGGGAGGAGTTTGGTATGGTAATGTAGCAGGGACTTGGAAAACCTTTACAAGCAGAGAAGAAGCAAGGCAAGCTAACATAAGAGCAAGAGCTGCTCCTCCTACACCACCTACGCCAACTCCAACCCCAGCATTTGACCCCAAAGTATACGCAAAAGAAAGAGGTTATACCAAATATTTCCAGAAGGGAGGAGTTTGGTATGGGGCAGAAGCGGGAGTTTGGAAACCTACTAAAAGTAAAGAAGAAGCCAGAAAAATAGCTGGATTAAAATAATAAAATTATGCCTGCATTTAACTTAACACCAATTTTATTCCCGAAGCCGAAGAGAGATGATGTCTATGATATGCTTAAAGACCTCTTGCAGATTCAAGAGAAGCAATTTGCTATTGAAGAAGGTGGAGAAATCTATAATCCTTCAAGCTATGATGCTTTGATTAAAGAATATGAGATGATTGTCAATGACCCGACTATTAGTGCTAACGATAGGCGAGATGCTCAAAAACAGCTTAATAGTTTGATGATTAAAAAACTCAAAACTGATTTAGACCGAAAGAAAGATATGGATGCCGGTGATTTGAAGCAGATGGTTCAGCAGGATTTGAGGGAGCTTGAGTTTGAATTCCCGGGAAACCCTATCGCTTATTCTGTTGGAGCGATGACAAAATATCAAGATGTTCTCTATGGAACTGCGGAACGGAATGGATTAAATCAACTAATTGATATTTTAGAGCATAATTATATTGATACCACTTCTCTTAAAGAATATCAGCAGCAATGCCTTGAGGAATTATCCAAATATTCTGATATTGTTGATGCTTACGAGAGAGGGGATATGGAGCGTTTGAGCGAATACGCTGTGATTTATACTCCTTATGCTGGGAAAGTAAAAGCAATGAGGATTATTTTCAGGGGGGATACTGACCCCTCACATTCTCAACCAACCAATTTAAGATATTCCAGAGATTTAGCGGGAAATTTAGCTGTTGTCCCCGATACTGGAGCTAATGGAATGCAAGTTTATTTTGTCAGAGCAAACGCTATTCAGGGAGAGACATATAGATTTGGTAATTCTGATTTTACTTATGGGGTTGTAGGATGGGAAACAAAAGATACAGCGACTTTTAATTACCAAAAT
Organism: Patescibacteria group bacterium; assembly: GCA_020148085.1. Classification (GTDB taxonomy): domain Bacteria; phylum Patescibacteriota; class Minisyncoccia; order Minisyncoccales; family CG1-02-41-26; genus JAHCRD01. The sequence goes on from JAHCRD010000036.1 coordinate 2,308, forward strand.
ATTAAACACGCCCCACTTCATTCGTTGCCTTCGGGTTCTTTTGTAAAAGATAGTAAAGATAGATTATATTATGTGAACCGGGATAGAAGTTTGTTTCCAGTTAGAAATGATGCCCATAAAGAAGAATTAGGATTTGCAGAAGATAAAATTTATCATTTAAGCCCAGATGAAGAAATCAATACTTTGCCCGGAGTAATTGACCATACTAAATATCCGATTATGGAAAGATATAATAGAGAAGCATCAATGTCTGATTTTAATTATTGGGATACTCTTAAACAGGAATTTTACAAAGAACTTAGAGAGCCAACATTTTTTGAAGCAATGCCTGAAGCTGCTCGCAGGGCTAAAAGAGGAGCAAGGAGTTTGTGGGAGTATGTCAAAAAAACTTGGAGAGAAGCACCGGGAAGAGAACCAAAACCTGTTGAGGAAAAACCCAGATGGGGATTAGAAGAAACAAAACGAACTGGCTTTTTTGAAGAAGCAGGAAAATTTATTAAAAAAATAACACCATAAAATGCCCTTTACTACCGAAGAAAAAACCAGATTAAGGGAGTATTCAAGGGAAATAATGGGTGGTAGAGAATTGCCGGGAGAGGTGAAGACAATGATTGCACAACAAGAAAGAGAAGCTATACAGCCCAAAGGAACTCTTATGAGAGCTCTTGATTATGTGAACCGACCATTATATGCTTCGGCAGGTTTTGCTAATCAGATGGTTCAAGGCAAGGGACAAATTGAGGGATTGAAGGCAGCTTGGAAAGGATTTACTGGGCAGGAAAGAATGTTTTACAGTGATGTTTTACAGAATGTTGGAGTTAAGAACAAATATGTCAGGGCTATCGGTGGTTTTGCTTTAGATGTCGGGTTAGACCCTATCACTTACTTGACATTTGGTGTAGGAAGTGGCACAAAATTAGGTTTAACAACTTTGAACAAAGGAGGAAAAGCTCTTTTAAATACAACTTTAAAAAAACAGTTGCCTAAGCTGGTAAAACTTAATTTAGCAAAAGGAATGGCAAGAGAAATGGCTGAAAAAATGGCAAGAGAAAGTGTTGAAGAAGCAGTTTTAAGGATGGCGTTAAGACAGCCAAGTAAATATGTTGCTAAATCAGCAGCCAGAGTTTTAGGCAAAGAAATCCCAGTAGTTTCTGATGTTTGGCGAATGACAGGCAAAAAGGTTACCTCAAGAGTTGGCAAAGTAACTGAAAGATTTTATCAGAAAGGGCCGTTGAGATGGGCTGGAGAAGCGTTCATCGGAGACAAGTTTATTATCAAACACGCCAAAGATTTAACTCCTTTACAAAAGAACCTTTTAACTCTTTATCAACAGCAAGCTAAATCCAGAATACTTTTAGGTGGAGAATTGGCGATGCAGAAAGCTCTCCAGATGGCAAAGGAAGTTCCTAATTTCAAAAATAGAGAGTTAATCGCAAATGCGATTGAACAGGCAGCCAAGAAAAAAGTTAAATTGTCAAGTTTACTCCCAAAACATTTAGCCAGCAAAGCTGATGATATTGAGAGATTTATTTTTAAGGAAATTACAGAACCTGAAGCTCGGAGGGGTTTAATCCAATCTTTTAAAGAAGGTTATGTTCCTCACTATTACAAAAAGAAATTGGCTGGGTTGATGAGCAAGGATATTCCCCATCCGATTATTGCCCGCAATAGATTTGGCAGAGTAAGGATTTTTGAAACAATGAAAGAAGCTGTTGACGCCGGCTGGCAGCCGATTGAGGATTACGCAGTTTCAATTGGATTAAGGAATGCTTATTCAAAAAGAGTAATTGCGATAGATGATTATGTTCAGAAAATGTTATCAACAACCGCCACTCCTCTTTCTAAAAAATCTGCTACTTGGAAACAAATGTTGAAAACTAAGAGAGTGCCACAAGGAATGAGTATTTATATACCAAGAGGAAGTGCCAGATTTTATCCTCTCTATAATTCAGGCAAAAATAAAGTAACTCAAGTTGGTAACGCTAAAGCGATTAAGAAATTATTTCAAGCTGAAGGAACAGGCGGTTTCTTCGGCGGAGAACTTTTAAAAGAATTAAGGTTAACTCCAGTTCAAACAGCTTTTAAGCTTTCAGATGATATTCCAGTTTATCTTTTGCCAAGAGATGTGGCTGATATGATGAATGCTGCCTCGCCTTATATGACAAGAGAAAAGAACATTCGCAGTTTTCTTAAATTCAATGATAGTGTGATGGGTATTTGGAAAACTTCTGTAACTTCTTGGTGGCCCGGTTTCCATTCCAGAAATGCTATGTCAAATGTTTGGCTTTCTTGGCTTGGAGGATTAAAAAATCCAAGAAAGTTCGCACAGTCAGCACGCCTTCAATGGTATGATTATATGACGAGAAAAGGAAAAGATGTGGCTGATTTCACAGTTACTCTTTCTGGAAAAAAATATAAAGCATCACAGTTAGTGAAAATGGGGAAGCAGAGCGGAGTATTAAATAGGGGTTGGTTCGGAGCGGAAATGGGACATAG
>JAHCRD010000003.1 GCA_020148085.1 Patescibacteria group bacterium
TGTGTTTTCTTGATTTAATGGCGTTTCTGGTATCAACAATAAATTTTGCATTTTTTGCTACCTCATCGTAATTAAAACCCGAATGGTCAGTTAAAATTAAAACTAAATCATAATTTTTTAAAATAGCAGGGGTGTATTTAATTGACTTTAAAGTTTTGTTATCAATTCGGAATTCTTTTAGATAGGGGTCAAAATAATCTATTTTTGCTCCTTTTCTCAAAAGGTCAGGGATTATGTCTAAGCTGGCAGATTCTCTAACATCTCCGATGTCTTTCTTATAACTCACCCCCCAAACTAAGATTTTTGAATCTCTAACTGGTTTTTTCTTTAGATTTAAAGCCCAGATTACTTTAGTCACAACAAGATGGGGCATTTGCTCATTTATTTCACCGGCCAACTCAATAAATCTAGTCAAAAAGTTGTATTCCTTTGCTTTGTAGCTGAGATAGAAAGGGTCCAGAGGAATACAATGACCAGAACATTTCGGGGAGGGATAAAATGGCATAAATCCGTATGGCTTTGTTTTGGCGGCCTCAATTACTTCCCAGACATCAATACCCATTTTCCCACAAAGTAAAGCTAACTCATTAATCATTGAAATATTTACTAAACGGAAGGTATTTTCTAAAATTTTGGTCATTTCAGCAGCTTCTGGCGAACTTAATGGTATGACTTTGGCCTTAATAAAGCTTTGATAAAATTCAACAGCAAATTGGGTACATTTTTCAGTTACCCCCCCTACTACCCGAGAAACATCCCTCAACTTGTATTCTTTGTTTCCTGGGTCTATTCTCTCTGGTGAATAAGCTAAGAAGAAATCTTTTCCAGCTTTCAAGCCCGTTTTTTCAAGGGGGGGCAGAATTACCTCCTTAGTTGTTCCTGGATAAGTGCTCGATTCAAGAATAATCAACTGGCCCTGGTGGAGATATTTAGCAATCTCTTGGGCGGTAGAGACAATATAAGAAACATCAGGAATTTTATTCTTATTCAAAGGGGTAGGAACACAAATTAAGACAATATCAGATTTTTTTAAAGGCAGATGATTATTAAAAGCTCTTAATTTCTTAGAATTTATTATCTTTTTTAAATCTTGAGAAGAAACATCAAAAATATAAGATTTTCCTTTATTTACACTGTTCACTCTCTCTTTTTTGATATCAATGCCAAACACTTGATATCCTGCCTTTGCCAACTCCACTGCCGTTGGCAGCCCCACATAACCCAAACCAATTACTGCTGCCCTTGCTTTTTTGTTTTTGATTAGTTTTTCTAAATACATATAATTAAAAAACTACCATTTCTCAATGGTTTTTTTAACCTTTTGCTTAAAACGGCGGTATACTTTTTCAGCTTTAACTTCTGCTCTGGGAGAAACTACTCTTAAGATTTCCCTTCCAAAAATTCGATATCTCCCCCCGACTTTATTAGCTCTAATAATGCCTTTTTTCAAAAGACGTTTAATGGTACTTTCGCTTATCTTTAAGAAACTTCGCGCTTCTTCGGTTGTATAGACCTGATTGGGTTCAATTTCTTTCATGTTTTCTAATAGAACTAATTCTAGCTTAATGGTATCATTAAGTATCAATAGATGTCAAGAGGAACCGTGGATAAATTCTGTTGAAACCAATCGATGCTTCTACTTAAGCCATTTTCTAAATCAAATTTTGGCTCCCATCCCAGTTCTTTTTTTATTTTAGAGAAAACTATTCTTGAATTTATAATCTCTCCTTGCCGCAAGGGAAAAAAAGTTGGTTTAATTTTTTTGTTTAATTTTAAAGAAAGTAATTCTAAAAGACCTTGGATGCTAATTTCAGTATTGGTTGCCACATTATAAATTGAGCCAGGTGATGCTTTTAAAGATAGGATTGCTGCCTCTACTGCATCGTTTACATATAAGAAATCTCGAGTCTGTTTCCCTTTTCCAAAGATAATCGGTCTTTTCCCTTTTAAAATCCTATCAATAAAAATAGCCACCACTCCTCCTTCTCCTTTACTTGATTGCCTTGGGCCATAAATATTTGAGTATCTTAAAGAAACAAAATTCAATCCCAGGGATTGGTAGTAATGGAGATATTTTTCAATGGCTAATTTAGTAATTGGATAAGGAGAAATTGGATTTAAGGGATGGCTTTCTTCTATAGGTAGGGCTTTCGGTTCCCCATATATTCCAACTGAGGAGGCAAAAATAAATTTTTTTACTTTATATTTTCTGCAATTTTCTAAAATGTTAAGAGTGCCCAAGATATTAATTTTAGCATCCTCTATTGGACTTTCTACCGATTTACGGACGTCAATTTGGGCAGCAAAATGAAAAACAACTTTTGGTTTTTCCTTTCTAAAGATTTGAGAAATGTTCGAATCACAAATATCAGCTTTGTAAAATTTAACTTTAGGGTTGAGGTTTTCTTTTCTGCCGGTAGATAAATTATCAATAACAATTACCTGGTGACGTTGCTCTATTAACTTGTCTGTGAGATGGGAGCCGATGAAGCCCGCCCCACCAGTGACAATTACTTTCATAATAATTAGATACTATAAAATTAATCTTTAAAAATCAAGTTTTTTATTTTCCAACCCAGTATGAGAATTTCGGCAAGATTTTCTTTCAGAAAACCTAATATCGCAGAGCGAGCCGAAATTCCTCTACTGGGCAAGGATTTGGTTGATTTTGGTGCGGGTGGAGGGGCCGACGAAACCGGTGCCCTGTTTTAATCCCAAGGGAGTTAAAATTTCTGAGGAGTATTTCTCTTGGAAGCGGATAACCGCCGCCTGGGTTAAAGGACCAAAGAAGCCGGTGATTAATCCTTCGGGATAAATTTCCTTACCTTGAGATTTCAAAAATTCTTGCAAGCAACGGACTTCTAAAGATTTTAAGCCATAATAAAGATTATTTTCAAGATTCTGGCAGGAGATTTTTTCTCTTAAAATTTCAGCGATTTTTGCTTGAAGTTGAGCAATTTGAGTTTTAAGCTCAACAATTCTTGCTTTGAGTTGTTCAATCAATTTTTCTTTTTCGGTCTTCATTTCCATTGAAGCTGAAATACCAAGATTATAAGAAGGTTCTCTGCCATCGAAACCTGAGATTTTAGATTGAATTGAAGGAATTAAAGTCAAAGAAGTGTAATCTTTTCCAAAATTTTCAAAAGAAATTTCTCCATCCTGATTTTGGTTTAGATCCAAAAAGTCAACCTGGCACTGATAAGTATCTTTACAGAGAACGTAAGGGAGTTTGAAATCAACTGAATCTTCTCCATCTAATTCTAATTTTAACTCCCCTTCTCCCCCCATAATCCGGTACCAATTACCAGACCATTGTTTGATTGAGTAGTTTAAGGAAACACTGGTTCTTTGAGTAGAGGGCAAAAATATTAAAGAAGGGGTAACTCTGAGGTTTTTTAAATTTTGATTTTTGTAGCAATAATTCTCTCCAAACTGGCAATCATTAAGAAATATGGCTACCGTCCAGTCAGTAAAAATTTGCCAGAATTCTTTTTCAATATTATTTTTTTTCAAAGCTTCATTGATTGACTCAATGCCAGTTCTTGAAGATTGTAAAGAGTCAACTAAGATTTTCACCCCATAATAGTCAACTAAATACTGAAAGAAAATATTAACTATTCCATAATCCCCTTTTTGCTTTTGCCATTCAGTTAAAGAGTCAGACGGGGCAGCAATAAATTGTTTAACTCTCTGTTGAAGATTGCTTCCTTGATATTCCTCATCGTAGCTGAGTAAAGATGGGGCGTAGTCAGCTCTGGCTTCATTTAGCCAGACCTCTTCGGAAACTCCTCGGAGCCGTTCTTTTTGGTTGAAAGTAATTAAGTGGATGAATTCGTGAGCCAAATAACTTCTAATAATTGAGGATTTGAGATGTTCGGTATTTAAATAAACCATCTCCCTTTCATTTGAATTTTGGTTTTGAAGTTTCTCGTATTCATCACCATTTTTGAAATAGCCACCAGCTTCCTCTTTCATCTGATGGAATAGAATTGTGATATGCTCATCGTTATCAACACCTGGTTTCCATTCAGAACCGAAAGTTGAGGTTAAAGTTGGGTAAATGGTTTGGTCGAATTCTTTGGTGAGAATTTCTAAATTCTGATTTACTGTTTCCTTTTCACCTTCAGTTAAGTTCTCATACCATTCCTTTTCTAAATAAAAATAACTATTTTGAGAAATTTTTTCCAAGGTGGCATAAATTTTTTCTCTCTCTAAAAAATCGTAATCTTTGTCAACAAAAAAATTCATTATTTGGCTTTGAGAGTCAGCAAAGACAAAAACTGGCGATACTAAAAGTATCAGGCTCAAAATAAAAATGATTTTTTTGCTGAATTTACTGGTCATAAGATTTTAATTTCAATTTTTTATTTTAACATAAAAATCTAAGAATCAAAATAACCGAAAACCGCCTCGCGAAGAGACGGCTCTCGGTTTTATTCCCTCGCGCCGCTTGCAAGGAGAAGCGTGAGGGTCCATTACTAGGATTAGTAGGTCAAAGTAGGTCCGTACACTGGCACAGAGTCGCAAGCTTTATTGCCCGAAACAGTGACATTATTAACTGTCTTGTACTTATAGGTGATGTAACTTTCGTGCCAATAAAACTCAGCTGGAGCCTCACTTGAATCATAGCCTTTGTCACCTCCAATTTTACTGCTCAAATAGGCATTGCCAGTAGTAATTCCTGTCCGAATATCACTGGTATCAGCTCTGAGAATATAGGTCTTTGAACCACCAGCAGCAATTTCTTGAACAGGACTTAAAGAACTGAATATGGTAGTAGTAGCGGGACTACTTGAACTTATGCTCTCATTTGCGGTATCCAACAGAGTCCCACCAGTATCATAGAGTCTAAAGCTACTTACTGAACCATTAATCAAACCAGAAGCAGAAACATATATATCAATCTCACTCAGAGTAAGGGTTCTTATTCCATCATTACTCACCGTGAACCTGGCGATCTCATCGTCAGCATCTGGAGTCTTGCTAGTACTACCAGTATAAGCATTCACCACCTCTGGGGCTGCATCATGGAACAAGAAGAAGTGGGACTGGGCATAGCTTAAGGCTTCATCTGTAGTGGTGGTCAAGGTAATGTCAGAGATACTCATCAAGCCCTGAGAAGAATAAACTATCAAATCATTGGTGCTTGTTGGATAAACTTTAATTGCAGTAACCGAAGTAGCATTCATTGTTCCAGAACCAGAGATATCAGCTTTAACAGTTAGGACTTTTGGAGTGTTGGCTGGTAAAGTAACATTCAAACCAGAAATTTCTGCTACTATTCCAGACAAAGGAGTACCACCTGTATTCAACAGGTCGGAACCATCGTAAAGATAAATCTTACTGAAGTTATCTGCCATATTAACTTCTTCCCACTCAGGGTGGGTGGTAGTAGGACTAGTACTTGCACTTACTATCTCTAAGGTAATTTCTTTCAAGGTTAAATCTTCAGCTCTAGCTTCAAAATTAATCTTATCCAACTCTACTCCAGTTTGACCAGCTAAAATTATCTGAGAAGTTGGAGCACCAGCATCTCTCTTAATGGTCAACTCTGGAGTGGTAATAGTAATGGCCTTACTGACAACAGCAGAAGATGGAGTATTGCTTAAGCTCCATGAGGAACTAATTCCGTAACCACTTATTCCACTTGCAGGAATAGAAGCGGTGGCATCAGTGCTAGTTGCTGAGGAAAAGATACTACCAAAAACCTTAATAATCTCACTCTGGGACTTGCTGACAGTAAGATTAGTCGTAAAGCTATCACTGGCTGAGGGAGTGCCAACTGTGCTTCCAAGTTGAGTTCCAGCTTCATCTGTTAGATAGATGTTCTGGAAAATATCGCTAACACTACCCTTAGCGGAATTGAGTGCTATCTGAATGGTGCTAACTCGAATATCGTCAGCTGCAGATGCTCTCAAGACAAATTCACCAATTTCTGTCCCGACCACCCCTTTAGCTCTTTGTCCAGCAACGAAAGCAGCATTCTTGTTTACTGCTAAGCTCACATCGGAAACACTCAACTGATGACCAGGATATTGGCTTCGGGCTAAATAGGTATAATCCTTAGTGGAATGTCTTTTACCCCAGAAGTTGCCAATATAAACTTGGTAATTGTCATTTGAAGTAGCATTGCTATTAATTGAGCCCATCACATTTAGAGTCTTGGTTTCACCGCTTTCAATGGTGATATAGGTGGAAAGACTCGCCGCATAAAGCTCAGTTGTAGTAGCTGGAGCACTAGTCAGGTACAGTCCAGGAGTATTAGCTGAAAGACTTAGATAGGTTGCTGAGGTGTCAGCATCCTGCACTTTCAAAGTTCCATTCAGTTTATAACCACCACTTACATAAACATAACTAATTCCCATCTTTCTTAATTCTAATTTTTCACCAGCAGCTCTTAAGTCAAACTTAGCTAAAACAATGTCTGTATCTCCAGGAGAAACTATCCCGCTTGGAGAACCAGTGGCCCTGGAAACAGTCAAATCACCAGCTTTCATCTTGAAACCACCATAATCATTGAGGGTGTCACTAGGATCAAAAGAATCACCACTGCTGTCGGTTGGCATAACATAAGCTCCGGTAGTTACCCCTTTAATCATTACATCGTAGTCATTCTGAATGGAGACTCGGAAATGGTGTTGAGAACCATCAGCAACATCTACTTTGACTGAAAGGATTCTCGACAGTCCCTTGTCAATATTGTAGGAGGTATCTAAGCTGAAGGTTATATACCTGTCAACTGCTTTATCAGCCGAAGCTAACAAAGTACCATCTGGAGCATAAAGTCCCCAATTGATTAAGTCTTTATCCTCATTTATTGTTCCCTCAACATAAAGCACTAACTTCTCAATCTGAATGGCTTCAAGAGAGTTATTTTGAGTGAGTTTGAATTTGGCTACCTCCTCTTCAGTATCACCAACCTCTAAGTTACCTGTAACAGAAACGTCGCCAATTGTTGAATAAGCTAAACCAGCCACGGTTTGATCGTCAACTCGAACATCACCCAAAGAAGCTGCACCGTCAGCCAAACTCATGGTATTACCGAGTATGGGGAAGGTGCCCTCAATTTCTATTGAAGAGTCAGAAACTGAAACGTCAGAGGCAGAAGCAACTTTGAAGTTAATGGTTCCGGAGATAGCACTGGTTGCCATATTGGCTTTAATGGTCACCGACTTGGTTTCTTCATCGGAAATAACCAAATCATCTGTACCAAAGTCAATAGTGGCTTCACCATCAGCAGTTAAAGCAGTGATGATGTTACCCAGGCGATTACCATCTTCATCCCAAATACTTACTCCTGCAACTTGAGTGTTGGCTACTAATCCGCCTCTGGTCACAGTAATCCCGGTGACTACTGCTTCTCCACCACTTGCGGTGAAGTCAACCTTCAATATTGGGTTGTAAAGTGAACCTGAAGGGATAACCGCTGCAGCTGGGGTGTCATCAGCCAAAGCTACCGTAAGACCTTCAGCAGCCTCCTCTTCTTCCTCCTCTTCCTCTTCTTCCTCTTCTGCAGCTTCAAGCAGAGAGTTTAATTTGGCTCTGGTTGTTGAACCAACAAAACCAGTTCCTGAAGTTAAACCCCAGGAAGCCAAAACCTCATCAGCATATTTCTCCTGGAATTTAATAACGGCTGCTTTGGTCAAAGGACCAAAGTAGCTGGTTTCTTCTCCTGGAGAACCAACGCCTGACTCAGCCAACTGGGTGTCAGCATCGGAGTTCAAGACGAGCTGTAAACAATTTACATCATCACCTGACATTCCCTGGCTAAGGTTTCTGTCAAAACTGCTGACGAGACAACCTTCAATAGCTGGAGCTTCTTCACCTTCAAGTTCAGCCAATTGAGCTTGGAGCTCAGCTATCTGATCTAACAAAGCATCAATCTGCTCCTGAAGTTCCTCAGCAGTTACTGCTCCTACTGGAACGGCTGGTCCCAATAACATCACAGCAACCGTCAAGGTAGTTCCAATCGAAACAATCTTCTTTATTAATTTACTCATTTTTTTCTGTTATTTATTCATCTATTATTTCTTTTGTCGCGCCGACCTTTACCCTCTCACCCAAAGCTTTGGGTGAAGGGTTTAATTGTCTCGCGACCTTACGTAATGGTTACGAGACCTCGCGACTCTCATTTTTCTAATTATTTCCTATTCCCTGAATTAAAATCATTGCCTCAGTATATTTTCCTTCATTATAATATTCAATAGCTTTTTGTAAACGCAACTCGTCTTCTTCACTTAAACTTCTTTGTTCCAAATCATCGAGATAGAACCCCAATATCTCTTCTCCCACTCCACCAGCTTTCTCAAATACCTCCCCAAATCCATCTAAACTGTCATTTAGGCTGGCTAGGGTCTTTTTAGATAAAGTTCCTCCCGAACTTTTAATTTGATTTATAACCCTTTCTCCTTCCTTTGCTGTTGCTTTTACAATTTCAGTCATCACTAAGGCCTGGTTTGGGTCCTTTGCTTTTTTCAGATTATTTAAACCTAAAGTTATTTGCTCCAAACTCCCTTGAAGTTCTTCCAAGGAAGCTACCATCGTTTCCGTTTCTACCCCTTTTCTTTCAGAAAGAAAAGGCAGTTGGGCTATTTGAGGAGTCAGGGCACCCAAATAAAGATAAACAAAAACCCCGGCCAAAATTAAAACCCCTGCAATTAAGGGCCTGACCACCAAAGCCGGCCTTCTCAGGGGGGTGAAAAGCCAGCTTACAATCTGTTCTTCTCTTCCTTCTTCAAGGATTTCTCTTTTAGTAAAAAGAACCCAATCTTTGTTGGGTTTAATCTGCTTAAGTTCCTTAATTTTTTTAATAAGTTGATGCTCCTGCATTTTTTGGAGAGGTTTTCTATATATTATAGTTATGACGTATTTTCAAGGATTTTGTTACAACTTACCCGAGGTTGACTCAGTCACTCATTTTCCCTCTTAGTTCCTTCAAAGCCCGGTGAATCATCACCCTGACTGTCCCCTTTGGTTTTTCCATGATTTGAGCGATACTTTTAATGCTGAGTCCATCTAAATACCGCCAAATTATCACATTTTGATAATCATCTCGGAGCTCTGTCAAAGATTTTTTGAGAATTTCAAGCTCTGATTGAAGCTGCTGGTTTTCTTCCAAGCTTGGGTTGGTATCAGCAATTTGAGCACTTTCAGCCGAAATTATTTTAAATTTTGCCTTTCCTCGGTGGTGGTTGGCAATTTCCGCCCGAGCAATTTGGTAAAGATAGGCCGAAGGGTTCTCAATCTTCTCCCCCTTCTTAAATTTTCTCCAGCCCTTAGTAAAAACCAGAGATGTCAAATCCTCAGCTATTTCTTGAGATTCTACCTTCAGAAAAACAAAACGGTAAATCTTATCAATATACTTATTATAAATTTTGGCAAACTTTTTCCTTGGACTTCTCATAATTTCTTAATAGGACATTTCCTGTCCTATTTGTCCTGTCCTAATTATGTCCTATTGCTGCCTTATTTGTGTCCTATTAAATCTGTAAAATGTCCCTTTGCCATCTCCTATTCTCTCCACCAACCCTTTTCTTAAAAGATAATCAAAATCTCGCCTCAAGGTTCTTTTACTGACTTGAGGGAAAATGTTTTTTAATTCCCAAATCTGAACCCTCTCTTTTTGTTTCAAAACCTCTAAAATTTTCCTCCACCTCTCATTTCTCAGATTATTAAAGGGAAGAGAGTTTTTTTCTGACCTTGGCTTAACTAATTTTTTCTCTTTTTTCAAGCTCCCCTTTTTTATTTCTTCCCTTATCTTATCATATTCTTTTTCCAAAACAAAAAAATTTCTTTCATCAATCCATTTCTGTCCCTTTGCCAGCTCGAAATACCCTTTTAAAACCTCAATATTTCCCAAAATTTGTTCAGAAACCTTGCTTTTTTGCTCTTGGCAAACCAAATCAGCTAAAATCTGATTAGCTTTCTCTCTAATAGCAAATTTTAAGGGCTCTTGAGCCGGAAAAACCTCGGTCACCCGATAAACCGCCAAACTAAGTTTAATTAAATAATCTTTCTCCATTAAATCAAAAGGTAATCTAATTAATATAACATATCAAAACTTCTTGACAAGAGCAAATCTTAAAATCTGTCCTAAAGTTACTCGGACATAGCTTGACACCCTGTTTTGCTGAGTATATATTGGAATTAGGGTATTAGTGACCCAGATATTGCTCTTTGAAGGTTGCCTCCTTTTTGGAGTAAGAGGGGCACTGTGTCTGTTCAGGCACAGTAAAATAGGTATTGTCTTGGCAATGTCCTCCATCCTCCTGATCTTTGGAAAAGTGGAAACTCGCTGCCGCTTTAGCCAGTCAGAGGGAAGGAATTAGTTAAACTCTACCTATTTTTCGCCCCTCTTTTTCTTTTAGATTGGTTTTCCACAGGATTAGTTTGACAATAGAGTTATTTTAAGAGTACAATTTTATAATTCGAGCGATAGCAAGAACTATCCCCAGAGGTATAATTTACCATTTAAAGTCGAGAGGTGTAAAGATTTTTTAATTTTATGAACAAAAAAATCATTATTCTTATAATTATCCTTGCAGTAGTAGCTGGAGGATTTTTTTATTGGTTGTAAAAAAATACATAATTTGATTAGGCAGAAATAAAAATTGCCCAGCGATGGGCTTTTTCCTTTTGCTCTCTCAGAAGACGGCACTTTGTATGCTCCGACCTCCGACACGCTTTTCGCCTTTGGGCAATAAAAAACAGAGAGCTGTTCTCTGCTATTGACAAGTTTATTTTAATTTGTTAAAGTATATGCAGTTGTTTCTAAATTTTTGAAAGGAAGGAGGACTAGAATGCATTTGTATGTCTCAAAGCTGCTGGAAGGCGTGGTACCTCTTCTTGAGGTACGGGAAGAAGCGAATGCCATAAAGAAGGGGTTAAAGGGGAAGCCTAAGTTAGAGCAAATCGAAAGAGCTTCTCTTCTCTCTGTTCCTTTTGTTCCTCGTGAATATCCGGAAGCTGCTCCCGATAGCGGCGCCCTTCTTGTGATGAAAAGAAGGAACGGAAAAATAGGACCTGTCTTTTTTTACGGGGTATTCAAAAACGGCTATCGGGTAGATCATGACCTGAGGCACCTGAGGCACCTGATTTTTCTCATCTCTGTTCACAAAAAGCATCTAAGGAAATTTCCTAATCTCGATAGATTCTTTCCCTACCAGTACAGAAATTGTTTGCCGGATTAAACTCTTTCGTAGGTGAGCGGGCTGTAAATGCCCGCTTCCTGTTTCTTATAATTTCAAGGAGTCAGACCTCGTGAAGATTGACAATGTATTTTGATTTGCTAAAATGAAAATGGATCTTTTGCAATATTGGGGGACGGCCGGGGGCAAAATCCAATTGAGGCAATGGTTAGAAGCAGATTTGCTCCTTGATAACGAGGTTTAGATCCCACGGTGTGAGCTGCCGCCCCCCTTACCTATTTTATATAAATGATACAGGGAACGATTTCTTGTATTTTTTATTTGATATTTAAAAAACAGAGAATGAATATTTTTTAATTTTGCTATTGACGGGCTGTTCTGGTTTGCTATAATGAAGTTGTCCTTTTAAAAGTAATAAGCCCTCCTACGAGGGAGTTAAGGTGCATAGAGGGGCATCGGGAAAACTGCTATTCAATCGTTCTTTTTACCCTTTTATTACCCCACTTCAGGTTCAACCAGGCGTAAACCGATGCCTCTCTAGTCCAACAAACAGGGAATAAAATCAATCTAGTTTCCCTGTCTTTTTTTATTTAAAGTCAAATACAATACAGAGACCGGATCTCTGTTGTTGACAGATTTATTTTAGTTTGTTATGATTATTTTATAAAAATTTAATAAAAGGGAGTAAAAAAATGGGAGTCAAGTTCTTTTGCAATGAATGTGGGAAAGAAATTTTTAAAGAAATGGAGGACGAGACGAAAGAAACGACAACCATTGCCGAAATCGAAGAGCAATGCCTCTGCGGAAATTGTATAGTTAAAAAGGCGTGAAGATTATATACCTAATACGGTAGGAGCAATAAGGAGGAAGTCGATGCAACCGGAAATGATAAAGAGGATCCTCTCTCAGCTTGTTTTGAGAGAGGAGGGACCAGAGTTGATAAACTCAGGACAGCTAACTGGAGATACCAGTCTGATAGCTGGAGATGCATCTGGAATCTGGGGAGACGCCACTGGAATTATGGGAGATGTTTCTAATATCAAAGGTAATATCTCTAATATATCAGGGAATGTCAACGGAATCAGTGGTAATGTCTCAATGCTCAGGGGGAATGTCTCTGGAATCTCAGGGAAACTCTCTGGAATCTGGGGTGATGTCTCTAAAATCCAAGGAGATGTCACTGGAATCGAAAGTGATGCCGCTGAAATCATAGGGGTTCTGAAAGACAAGATGGGATTTAAGCGCATAGCGGAATTCTATACGAAGTAAGAGGCTTAGAAGCTTGGGGCTCACCGTCACCATCATATTGTGTACGGTGAGCCCGATTTATTTTCGTCAAATAAAAAACAGAGGCCGGGTCTCTGTTGTTTTTGAAAAGATTTTTCTATCTAAAATAGGTTTGGGGGTCTCAAAAGAGACCCCCCTACTACCTGAATACTGGCTCCACTTTTCTGGAGGATATAGGATCACGCCGCAAGTACCACACCGCATAACAACAACGAGCTCACTGCCAACCCTATTACCACTACTGCCATTAGCAGCTTCTTCTTCATCCGGTCACCTCCTTAGGTAATGTAATAAGAGCTTTCAATTAAATTCTACCAAGAACAAAAAAGCTAATCAAATGAATAGCTGTGGATAACTGATGCTGGATATTTTAGAGGTCGAACCTCGTAAAACACTCTTTTTTCGCCTTCGGGCAATAAAAAATACAGAGGACGGGTCTCTGCTGTTGACAAATTTATTTCATTTTGCTATAGTATATATAGCTATTTTCATAAAACTTTTCGAGAAAGGGGGAAATTGAAATGTATCGAATAATACTTGGTGAAGGGAGCGTTAAGGTTATGGTGAAAGTTCCCACTATGCCTGAAGTGGGCGATAATATCTTACTGACAGAATGCCAGGTCGTAAGAAAAAATAGTGCCAACGTCGATCTAATAGTTGGTGAACCCCTCACTCTAACCGAAAAGAGTATAACAAACTTCAAAGGAAAAAGGTATCCTCACTTTGGAATAAAAACATTTGGTTCGGGGTAGCTCCTTTTTCCAAACGGAGGAAGAGCCTCGGTTCAATTTAGGCAAGGACCGGGGCTATTTGTTTTCTCTTATACTTCCGCTTTCGGCCAATAAAAAACGGAGAACTGTTCTCCGGAAGTTTTGAAGTAAAAAAAGTTGGGGCCCCCCGAAAGTCGGAAAACCGACAAGGGGGCCCACTTTTACACCCAATTAGTTCCTGTTTCTCCTCATTTTCTAGCCGATTGAGACATGGTGCCACTCTGCCATTGTTCGGAGATACTTCTCTGTATCTCCTTCAAATGAATCCTTAATTACATCCTCGGGAGGCTTATCATCAAAAGCCCTCTTCTTCTCAATGGCAAACCAGATTTTAATTTTCTCTTCCTCTGTTAGAGGTTTTTGCTTTAGTTTAAGCATTCTTATACCTCCTAACTCTCTTTCTTTTTTGTCTAACGATCTAGTTTTATTCTACAAAATTTTTATAAAAAAGTCAAGTCCAATGTTGACAGTATGTTTTGGTTTGCTATAATAAAAAAACAGTTCTTTTTTGCAATAATTGGGGGGAACGGCCGGGGGCAAAACCAAATTGAGGCATTGGTAGCAGTATGTTGCTCCTTGACGTGCAGGGTTTACATTTCCGCGGTGAGCTGCCGCCCCCCCCTACCTATTTATATATAAGTAATACAGGGAAACGAATCCCTGTATTTTTTTTCTTAAAAAGTATGTCAAGTGGATAACTTCAGGATTCTACTTTGGGTTTTCTCAGTAAAGCTAAAATGCCAGCGATGATTAAGAGAGGGCCTGCTATAATATAGGCCAGAGAGACAGCCATAAAGCCCCCAATACCACTTAATAACATAAGGATGCCTCCTATTTTCGGTTTTTGGCTTACTATTGCACTGCCAATGAATCCAATGACGGATAAATAAATAGTGGTCAGACCTAAACTTAGTACCAGAGAAGCCTCCTCTACCCCCAAAGCTGACCCCGACCTACCAAAAAGTAAAAGAAAGATAGCTACTTCCAATCCAAATATGCTCCCTAAAACTCCTAAGACTGTTGCTATTGTTTGCCTTATTCCAAATTTTTCTAGCATATTATTTAAATTTTAACAAATTCTCGAGACCCCGTCTATAATTTAAAAAGATTGGTTAGAGGCCAGCGAAGGAGCGGATTTTGGTTACCGGAATGGCAGAAACTTCTCCCTGCTCTGAAACCTTGCTCAAACCTAAAAATTGACCTTCGATGGTAAACAAGGGGCAGCCAGAGAAATTCTCTTTTTCTAAAACATTGGTCTCAATTAAATTTTCAGAGAAAGTTCTAACAATGCCTTGATTGACCACCTTGCCAAATCCGATTAAAAAAACTGAGGTTCCTGGCTTCAGTTTATTATAATCAGCAAAAGGAATGGTTTTTAAATTGCCTTCTTCAATTTTTATCAAAGCTAAATCAAGTTTCAAATCCCTTTTTAAAATGCGGAAGTCAGTTTTTTTGCCATCAAGAAAAATAAAATTTTCCTGGAGCAGGAAACTCGCTTGAGTTAGAACTTGACCATCCGAAGTTAAAGAAAATCCACAACCTTCGTTTTCCCCTTCCGGGGCTAGAGACCCAGAATTTAGATTAAGAACTGTAGCAGTCACTTTTTCAACTGCTTTTTCTAAGGCCTCACTTTCTTTGATAATTATTTCTTGGGTGGGGTTAATAATTATTTCTCTTTTTAAACTCTCTAAAATTTCAGATTCTTCAAAAAAGGGAGTTTTCATCAAGTAAGGAATTAAAAAAATTTGGGAGATAATTCCACCGATTGCTCCCAAAACCAAAATGCCAATAATTTTCAAGACAATTTTTATCATTACTAACTAACGAGATGAAGAAACTTTCTCTCTTTTTCTGCGAGCCCCTGAACCGGTAGTCTGGAAAATCACATTTCCTTTATCAAAATCAGCTAAAACCCTATCCTCTTCTTGAATTTCAGAGGTAATAATTTTCAAAGACAAGGGATTGAGGATTAATTTTTGAATAACTCTTTTCAGAGGTCTGGCTCCCAAATTGGGGTCAAAACCTTTTTCAGCTAAAACATCTTGTAGTTTTGGAGAAAACCTGATTTTAATTTGTTTTACTTTTTCCAATCTTTTCTTAACTTTTGCCAGCTCCAAGCTGACAATCTTTTTGAGTTCTTTTTTGCCAAGGTAATTGAAAATAATAATTTCATCAACTCTGTTCAAAAACTCTGGCAAAAAGGATTCTTTTAAAGAATCATAAATTTTCTTGCGGAGACTTTCTCTGCCAGAAATATTTTCTTTTTTAACTTCAAATCCCAAAGGTCGCATCTGAGAAATGTATTTTGAACCAACATTGCTGGTCATAATAATCACTGAATTTTTAAAAGAGATTACTCTTCCTTTGGCATCGGTTAATCTTCCATCTTCGAAGATTTGCAAAAGAATATTGAAAACTTCAGGATGGGCTTTTTCTATTTCGTCCAATAAAATGACACAATAAGGTCTTCTTCTGATTTTCTCAGTTAACTGGCCTCCTTCTTCATAACCAACGTAACCTGGAGGGGAGCCAATAATCTTTGAAACACTGTGTCGCTCCATATATTCTGACATATCCAATCTTGTCAATGCTTTCTCATCATTGAACAAAAAGTCAGCCAGGGCTCGAGCGGTCTCGGTTTTCCCAACACCGGTCGGACCCAAAAAGAGAAATACCCCTAAAGGCCGGTTCTCTTCTGAAATCCCAGCCCTTCCCCTTCGGATAGCATTACCCAAGGCTTTGATTCCTTGTTCTTGGCCAATTACTTGCTGATTCAATTTCTCTTCCATCTTTTGCAATTTTCTTGCTTCTTCTTCTATTAATCTGGTTACTGGAATGCCAGTCCAACGCGATACCACCTCAGCCACATCTTCTTCAGTAACCTCCTCTTTTAACAAATGACTCTTTTTTTGAAGATTTCGCAATTTTTTCTCCTCAGCTGCTAAAGTTTTTTTCAGTTGGGGAATTTTACCATATTTCAACTCCGCCACCTTTTGAAGATCAGCCCTTCTTTGAGCAATCTCAATTTCATCTGTGACTCCGTCAATTTCTTCTTTCAAATTTTTAATTTTAGAAATCAGCTCTTTTTCTGAAGACCACTTAGCTCGCAAATTCTGAGCCTTCTCTTTCAAATCAGCCAAGGTTCTTTCAATAACCCGTAATCGCTTCTGAGAATTCCTTTCACGACTTAAAGCTTGTTTTTCAATCTCAAGCTTTTGAATTTCTCTGGAAAGCGTTTCTAATTCATCTGGTTCAGATTCAATTTCCAATTTCAACCCAGAAGCAGCTTCATCCATTAAATCGACGGCTTTATCTGGCAAAAACCTATCTGAGATATAGCGATTGCTAAGTTCGGCTGAAGCTTTCAGGGCTGAATCTTTGATGCGGACTCCGTGATGAAGTTCGTATTTCTCTTTGAGACCTCGCAAAATAGCTATGGTATCTTCAACCGAGGGTTCTGAAACATAAATTGGTTGGAATCTTCTTTCTAAAGCCGGGTCCCTTTCAATATATTTTTGATATTCTTTCAGAGTGGTAGCTCCAATTGCTCGAAGTTCGCCTCGAGACAGGGCTGGTTTCAAAAGATTTGAAGCATCAATCGCCCCTTCAGCCGCCCCCGCACCCACCAGAGTGTGGAGCTCATCAATAAACAAAATGTAATGGCCTCCGCCTCTTTTAATTTCTCTCAAAAGGGCTTTAATTCTTGATTCAAATTCTCCCCGGTATTTTGTTCCAGCAACTAAAGCCCCCAAGTCCAAAGCAATTATCTCTTTTTTGCTCAAGCTCTCTGGAACATCTTCAGAAACTATCTTTTTAGCCAGACCTTCACAAATAGCTGTCTTGCCAACTCCTGCCTCCCCAATGAGAACCGGGTTGTTTTTAGTTCTCCGAGATAAAACCTGCATCAATCTTTTGATTTCCGGCTCTCTACCGATTACCGGATCTAATTTTCTCTCCCGAGCCAAGGCGGTTAGGTTTCTAGCATATTTTTTAATCACCTCATATTTTGACTCTGGATTTGGATCAGTAATTCTTTCTTCTCCTCTAACTTCAGCTAAAAGTTTAAGAACACTTTCTGGTTCAAGAGAAACTTGCTCTCCAGTCAAAGATCGGGCTTTCTCCAAGATTTCTTTGGCTCCAGTTTTTATTGCCAGAATCCCCAAAAACAAATGCTCAATAGAAATGAACTCATCTCCCATTTTCATAGCTTCTGCTCGGGCCCGATCCAAAACCTGAGCCATATCTTGGGTAAGATAAAACTGACCCAGGGTCTCCTGCCTTGTTATTGGAGGAATCAATTTAATTTGGTTCTCAGTTTTCCTTTTTAGACCTTCAATGTCCAGTTGAAGTTTTTGGAGTAAAGTTAAAACAATGCTTTCTTCTTGCGAGAGCAAAGCTAAAAGCAAATGCAAAGCATCTATTTGTTGATGCCCATAATCTCTGGCAATCGATTGAGCTTTCATTATTGCCTCTTGAGATTTGTGGGTAAACTCACCCCCTTGAATAAATGGCATAGTGGTACTAGAGAGTTAGTCGCGGCACGCGACCGAGCACATAACACTTTATGTGCTCGGCGCTAACACCGCTCTTTAAAAACCCTCGGTTTTTAATATTTTCCTACACGGAAGAACCTGTGGTTCTCCCGACCCCTCTCCTATCAGCCGAGTCCTAAATATTATCTTTTACTCGCTTGATGTTAGCTCCGAGTTGTTGAAGCCGCTCCTCTATCTTCTCATACCCTCTATCAATTTGTTCCACATTCTCAATTATAGTTTTGCCCTGAGCCATAAGTCCAGCTAAAACCAGAGCTGCTCCAGCCCTGATATCCCAAGATTCAATTTTCACCCCAGAAAGTGGAGTTTTACCAAAAACAAATGCTCGGTGAGGATCCACTATTTCAATGTCAGCGCCCATCTTCCGAAGTTCATGTGTATAGTTAAATCTATTTTCATAGAGGGGGTCGTGGATTAAACTTTTCCCCTGAGCTTGGGTCAAAAGAGGCACCACTAAGGGAAGTAAATCGGTTGGGAAGCCAGGGAAAGGCAAGGCTTGAACTCGCACCGCTTTTAAATTAAAAGCTGGAGCGAGCACAATAAAATCTTCTCCCTTTTGAAAATTAATTCCCAATTCTTTAAGTTTTGCCAAAAAAAGATCTAAATGTTCCGATTTTACATTTTTCACTCGCACCTCCCCTTCAGTTGCCACCCCCATGGCAATAAATGTTCCTGCTTCTGTGGGATCGGGAATAATGGTATGGGAAGTGCCATTTAATTTTTTAACACCTTCAATTTTTAAAGTATGAGTCCCTACCTCCTCTATTTTAGCTCCCATATTTTTTAAAAAATTGGTTAAATCTTGAACCTGGGGTTCTCTAGCCCCTCCTTTTATTAGAGTTTCTCCTTCAGCTAAAACAGAACTCATTATTAAATTTTCGGTTGCGGTAACACTAAATTCTGGTAAAATAATCTCTCTTCCCAAAAGTTGGTTCCGCTTAAAATAATAAAAATCACCAGCTTCTTTAATTTCAGTTCCCAGTTCTCCGAGCACTTCTAAATGAGTACTAATTGGTCTCAGCCCTATTCTATCTCCTCCTGGTCTTGAAATCTTAAATTCTTTGAATTGGGGTAAAAGACCTCCGATCAAAAGCACCGAGACCCTTGATTTGGAAACTTTTTCAAAATCCATTTTTTGAGGGTCAATTCTCTTGCCGGCTCTGATTTTAACTTTCCTTTCTCCCTGCCATTCAATCTCTGCTCCCATCTCTTTTAAAATATCAATGTGATTCAAGATATCAGAAACTAAAGGAAGATTGTCAACAATGCACTCTTCATCAGTAAGTAAAGTTGCAGCTATTATGGCGCCAGCCGCATTTTTTGACCCCCTCACCTCAATTTCTCCTTCCAGTTTCTTACCACCTTCAATTACAAATTTCTCCGGCATATTTATACTTTACTTTATCCTAAAACCAGAAATTTGGCAAGTAAAAAGCGTCTGACTCGTCTAAGCCAGACGCCCCCATCTTTAAAGTTTTCTTTCGCTTCCCTCTTTATGACTGGCCTGAATTAAACTACGCCTTGACCGGGAACTGGGTCCACAGGGTTACGAATGTAAGCAACCCTACCACAGCAATACGTATAAGTAATCTTTTTGTTTTTTCTTTCATTTTCTCATCCCCTTCTTTCTTGATTTAGTTACTGCCCAAATTATAAGCCCAACAGTGGAAGCAACATATACGACTAAAATACTGAAACTACTCCAATGAAAACCGAGTATCCTCAAATTCAAAAACCAACTGTTCTCCATCTTTTACCTCCTCTCAGATTTTTTCTGTTTCTTCCAAAAACAAAATTGGAAAGGTCTATTTTAGATATAACAAATTTAGCTCAGAGGTCAATGCTACGAGGTCGAACCTCGGAGGGTTGGCAAGGAGGAAATTTTGTTTTAGAATAATAATAACCATGACCAAAAAGACAAGGAATATTATTTTTATTTTGACTCTGGGGTTGTTTTTTGTTATTGCTCCTCTAATTTTGCTATATTCTCAAGGAATAAGAATTGAATTTGGACGCCACCCACCAACCACCCCGAGAATTTTAAGAACGGGTGGGCTCTATCTTAATGTCTTACAAAAGTCGGCTGAAATTTATCTTGATGGCACTTTAGAGAAAAAAACAAGTATCTTGAGTAATTCAGCTCTGATTAGAAATCTTCTCCCTAAAAAATATAAAATAGAGGTTAAAAAACCAGGATATTTCTCTTGGCAAAAGACCTTGGAGATAAAAGAAGGAGAGGTGGTCGAAGCAAAAAATATTCTTTTGGTTAAAAGCAGAGCGCAGTTTGAGATTTTGAAAAAAAATATTGAGAATTTTTGGGTTTCTGAAAATGGTGAAGAATTATTATTAAAAGAAAATAATAAGGAGGGCTGGAGATTTTTGCTTTTGAATCTTTTAACTTTGCAAGAGACAGAGATATTTTCTGAAAAAGATCTGAAAGGAAATTTTGAGATTGAAATAACCGAATGGAATTCCCAAAATAAAGAAATTTTACTTCAAGGGGAAGGAGATCAGGCATTTTTTGTGCTTGATTATAGTCTCTCACCAAAAAAACAAATATTCAATTTGGTTCTGTCAAATGATATTAAAAAAATTTCCTTTAATCCAGGAGTAAAAGGAGAAGTTTTATTTTTAGAAGACAGTAATCTGATTAAGAAAAATTTTAGAGAAAATCAAAAAGAAGAAATTTTTCTTCCCCGTATTGTTTGGTTTGAAATCCAAGATGGAAATTTGTTTTGGCTCTCTGATTCTGGATTTCTCTTAAAATCTGATATCAACGGGGAAAGGAGAGAGGTTTTAAATAAAGAACCTCTCTCCTTGATTCTGGGAGAAAATTATGGGATAAAAGCATGGACGCCACCCACCCACCAGCCAACGGTTTTTGTTTTAACCTCAGATGGTCTTTATCTCCTTACGGAGAGCGGCAAATTCAATAAAATTTTTGAGGAATTAGAAGGTTTTGAGATAGCTCCCGATTTTAAAAAACTAAGTTTTTGGCAAGAACATGAAATTTGGATTTTGAAAGAGGTTGAAGGAGAAAAGAAAGCTCTATTTCTTAATCGTTTCTCAAGAACTCCAGAGTCAATCTCTTGGCTCACTCCCTATTATTTGTTATTTAAAATTGGGGATGAAATAAAAATAACTGAAATTGATAATCGTGATTATCTTAATATGGCTACTTTAGAGACATTTAATGAACCTGAGATATTTTTTAATCAAAGGGATAAAAAATTATATGTGCTCTCCAAAACCACTCTATTTTCTTCAGAAAAATTAGTCCCTTAATTTATAACTAACCTTCGCGAGATTCAATCCTCTTTTTAAATTCTTCCCAATTCATTTCGCCTTCATCTGCCATTGAACAAATTTCTTTAAACTGACAATACCGGCACTGCCAATTGTCAGGCCAATCTGGAATTCTTGAAGGGATGATGTTTTTATCAATTTTTGTTTTAAGGTCGGATAGTTGCTCTAAAAGCTTTTTGGCCCAACCTGAATTGTAATCAACTAAAAACTCTTTCAACTCCTGGGTATCTTTATTGACATAAAGTAATACTCCTTTTGGAACTTTGAAAAAATGAAGATAAAGCTGGAGTTGGTTAATATTTTCTTCTTTTGGTTGAGCTAAGTTTTTAAAAATGGTGCCATTTATACCTTTGATATCAAGGACATACTGAGTTTTACCATCACTAATTATTGCATCAGCCCGGCCAGAAATTAACTCTTGGGGTGGAATATTTATTTCCGAAGCAATCACATGAATCTCTTTTATGCTAAGCAAAGGTTTCATAATGAGTTGATGGATGTAATCTCCGTGGTCAAACATCCGCAGCACCTTCGCTTCCATTTCTTCTCTGGGAACATTTTTAAATTTAAAAAATATTGTCCGAGGACACCTTCCCGCATCAGTAATATAAAAATGGCGCTGCTCCCTATCTTTTTGTCTATCCAAATAAAATTTGTCAATGAGTTCTTTGAACATATTATCTCTTACTCCATTGTGGACCTCTTCTTGCTCTTTTTAAGCCGAACTTTTTGCGTTCGCGCATTCGGGGGTCGCGAGTAAGAAAACCGACTTTTCTTAATCTTTTTTTGAAAACAGGATTAAGTAAAACCAGGGTTCTTGTAATCCCGTGACGAGTAGCTTCTGCTTGAGCATTCAGACCTCCTCCTTTCACGACAACTGAAATTCTAAACTTATCTTGGCATTTTATTTTCTCCAAAGGAGCTTCAACCGTCTTTTGCAAAGAGGGAATAGGAAAATAAACTTTATAGAGTTTATCATTTACTGTTATCTCTTTTTCCCCTTGAGTAAAAAGTCGAACCCTAGCCGTAGCTGTTTTCCTTCGGCCCACCGCCTCAAAATATTTTATCTTTTTTTCTGGTTTTGCCTCTACTTTCTTCCGAGTTTTGGTAGTTAAAGTTTTTTTGGGTCTGGTTTTTTTGGTTGTCTTTTTAGTTTGTGGCATACTTATTTAAATTGAAGGCGTTTTATCATTTTTGCTCGCAATTTATTTTTTGGCAGCATTCCCCAAACTGCTCTTTTTAGAACTTCCTGGGGTTGCAAGTTAAAAAGAGTTTTTAAAGGAATCTTTCTTAATCCACCAGGAAAACCCGAATGCTGATAATAGACTTTCTGGTTTAATTTCTTTCCAGTTAATTTCATTTTATCCACATTTTTTACTGTTACAAAATCACCCATATCTTCCGAGGGCTGAAAATCCGGCTTGTGTTTACCCCGCAAAAGAATAGCAATTTCTGTAGCTAATCTTCCTAAAGGTTTGTTTGTGGCATTAATTGTATGAGTCTGTCGCTTCATTTTAATAATTCGATAATTGCCATTTTCGTCCCATCACTTTTTCGTGGTCCAAGTTTGACAATTCTGGTATAACCTCCCTTTCTTCCTTTAAATCTCGGGGAAATTTCATTAACTAATTTTTTCGTTATTTTTTTTGAAAAAAAGCGAGTCAAATAACGCCTGGCAGCCAGATCCCCTTTTCGAGCTCTGGATAAAAATTTTTCAGCAAATTTTTTAAGAGTTTTTGCTTTCGCCTCAGTGGTTTTAATTTTCTCTCGCAAAAAAAATTCGGCAACCAATCCTTTAATCAATGCCTTTCTCTGGTCTTTTTCCCTTGAAAATTTTTTCCCTTTTTTCCTTTTTCGCATGATGGCTACGAAATACGAATTTTTTACGAATATACGAATATGCCGAGGTTACTATTTCAACTCTAAGTTCAATTTCTTTAGTGCTTTCTTTATTTCTTTAACTCCTTTTTCTCCAAGACCTTCCAACTCCCGGAGACTTTCTTCTGATTTTCTCAAAATTCCACCAACCGTTTTAAGATTATTTTTTATCAAAGCATTTTTGGTTCTTTCAGAAATTTTTAACTCCTCAATCTTCATTTTTTTTACATCCTTTTCTTCCTCCTCCTTCTTGCCTTTCTCTTTTTTCTTTTTCTCTCGGGCTTTT